>DUQY01000093.1 GCA_012837565.1 Bacteroidales bacterium
ATTTAGCATCCAATCCCTTCTACTTTCTTGAATATTATCTTTTATCATTGAAATTATCTTCTTGCTTGTAAACTTCTTAAAGTCTCTTATTATATCAGAAATATTATATCCTTCTTTAGCTCCAACAGTAACAACAGAATCAGTAGTTAATATAACCGTAAACTCTGCAACCTTTAATGGAGCAGTAATTCAAAACACTGAGGAAATAGAGGCAAGAGGTTTTGAGTATAAAAAAACTACCGAAGCTTGGGAAGATGCAATTAATATCTCTGCATCAGGAATAAACAATATAACTGCAACTCCAACTACACTAGAACAAGGAATTGATTATAATGTAAGAGCATACGCAAGAACTCTAAGCGGAAAAACTTACGGAACAGTATTAAATTTCGGTACATTAGGATTAAATGGCGTTAATGAACAAGACATATCAATAATGATGTATCCAAACCCAGCGACAAGCCAAACAAAACTAGTAGTAAGTGGAGTAAATGGTGAAACTAAGATTATTTTAAGTGACGTTCAAGGACGCACACTTAACACAATCAGTGCAAAACCAGTTAGTGGAACTCTTGAACAAACTATAGACCTTAACGACCTAGCAAAAGGAATTTACTATATCAGAATTCAAAATTCAGATATTAGTAGAACTCAAAAGCTAATAGTTAAATAAAAATAGTTAGAGAATAATAGAAACTCTAAATGCTAAGGAGTGGTTGCTTTGAAAAAGGTAGCCACTCTTTTTTGTTTTAAGAATTATTGTAAAAGTTTTTTCTTTGTATCTCTAAATGAATGAGTATCTTTGCAAGCATAAAGGAATTAAGAAATTATTAATTAAAACAAAGATAAAAAATGGGACAAATAATAGGAATACACGGAAGACAAATCCTTGATTCAAGAGGAAATCCAACAGTAGAAGTAGAAGTATATACAGATGAGGGTGTGGTTGGTCGTGCTGCTGTTCCTTCTGGAGCATCAACAGGAGTTCATGAAGCTTGTGAATTAAGAGATGGTGACAAGAACTATTTTTTAGGTAAAGGAGTTCTTCAAGCTGTTAACAATGTAAACACTGTTCTTAATGAAGAGTTAAGAGGAATGCTTATCACTGATCAAAATGGCATCGATGCTAAGATGATTGAGCTTGATGGGACAGAAAACAAAAGCAAATTAGGAGCAAATGCAATTCTTGGAGTATCATTAGCTTGTGCAAAAGCAGCGGCTATGGAAACAGGTCAAGAGCTATATAGATATATTGGAGGAGTAAACGCAAACACTCTACCAATCCCTATGATGAACATCTTAAACGGAGGATCACATGCTGACAACTCAATCGACTTCCAAGAGTTTATGGTAATGCCAATTGGAGCTACATCATTTTCTCACGGACTTCAAATGGGAACAGAGGTTTTCCATAACCTAAAAGCAGTTCTTAAGAGCAAAGGATATTCAACAAACGTTGGAGACGAGGGAGGTTTTGCACCAAACCTTAAATCTAATGAAGAAGCTATTGAAGTTATTCTAATGGCAATTGAAAAAGCAGGCTACAAACCAGGGAAAGATATATTTATTTCCTTAGACCCAGCAGCAAGTGAGTTCTACCTTCCAGAGGAAAAGATATACCACCTTCACAAATCAACAGGTGATAAATTAACTCCTTCACAAATGGCAGACTACTGGACAGATTGGTCAAAGAAATATCCTATCATTTCAATTGAAGACGGAATGGCAGAAGATGATTGGGATGGTTGGAAAGTCCTAACAGATAGCATAGGCGATAAGATCCAAATAGTAGGAGATGACCTCTTTGTAACAAATCCAAAACGTTTACAAATGGGAATTGATAAGAAAATTGCAAACTCAATACTTGTTAAAGTAAACCAAATTGGAACACTAACCGAAACAATTAATGCAGTTAATCTTGCAAAGAACAACGGATACACTGCAGTTATAAGTCACCGCTCAGGCGAAACAGAAGACACAACAATTGCAGACCTTTCAGTTGCCCTCAACACAGGACAAATCAAAACAGGATCAGCATCACGCACAGACAGGATTGCAAAATACAACCAACTACTTCGTATTGAAGAAGCACTTGGCGAACAAGCAGTTTACTTAGGAAAGAACTTCAAATACGCAAGATAGTTATTATCTAAAAAGAGTTTAAACTCTACAACATAATACAAATCCTTATTCTACTAACCTAGAGTAAGGATTTTTTTATTATCGAACAATTCAAGAAATTAAAACTCTTCCCTACAAAGGTATCGCTCCGACGGAGCTTTGAATATGTGTGAGATATCATTCATGTTACAAAGATGCCGCACCAATGGAAATACGGATATTTATTATATATAATATTAACAGACAAACAGAATCCCGTAGGGATGACACCTTTGTAGATATAAAAACAATACTCCCCAATCCCCGTACTAAACTTTTATTCCTTTGTTTCAGTCTTCATTTCATGCCATGAATTGGATGGAATCATGGCATGATATTGGTTGATTCATGCCATGATGTTTGTGGAATCATGCCATGAATTGGAGATTGAATCTTCGAAAGAAATTATGGAAGTCAAGATATACGAGATTATAACTAAGTTATTTTAGATTAGAACTTAGTGATATGTCTTTGAAATTTTGGCTTAATGGTCATTTTCCATTTATTGATGTGTTTTTAAAGATATAGGGACTTCCAAAACATCAAAAACAACCTATCTTATTTAACCTGACTATTTAGTGAATAAATAAAGATAAAAATAAGATTGTTATAAATTACTTCAAATAAGTTTGTTTAATAAAAATAAAGATATATATTTGCATAAGATATTAAATATGAATTATGATC
>DUQY01000331.1 GCA_012837565.1 Bacteroidales bacterium
TGCCCGTGCTGGGCAAACAAAAAAGCGTTGCCCCTTGGGAAGGGCAACGCAGCATAGGGAAAACACATTGTTTTATGTTTCGGAGTCTAGAGAATCTTGCCAATCTCGTTTGAGACCGCAGCCACAACGTGTGTTGGCTCAAAGCGTTGTACGACATTACCCTGTCGGTCAATGAGGAACTTGGTGAAGTTCCACTTGATGGATGGGTTCTTCGCATAGTCCGGGTCATTCTTGGTCAGGATTTCCAAAAGAATCGGTGCTATCTTGTGATTCATGTCAAAGCCCTTGAATCCCTTCTTGCTCTTTAGGAACGTGTAGAGAGGGCTCTCACCCTTTCCATTGACTTCAATCTTGGCAAACCTTGGGAACTGGGTTCCAAACTTGATGTTGCAGATATTGTCGATCTCTTCAATGGATTCAGGAGCTTGCCCATCAAACTGGTTTGAGGGAAAGTCAAGGATTTCAAATCCCTTATCCTGGTATTTCTTATAGAATGCCTGAAGTTCATCATACTGTGGGGTAAATCCACACTGGGTTGCGGTATTCACAATAAGGAGCGCTTTACCTTTGTACTTGGAGAGAGAAACATCCTCGCCTTTTTTGCCTTTTACAGAAATATCATATACATTCATGGAATTCTCCTTTCATATTGTTCGCGATTATATTTTTCGCAACTTATAAAGGAATATTACTATCCATCTCCTGTTTTGTCAAGTGAATGCCCTACATCAGTTTTTCGATTTCCATAGCAATGGATTCAAAACTGGCCGTCGGTTCAAACCGGGCGACAACAGAACCCCTGCGGTCAATGAGGAATTTGGTGAAATTCCATGTGATGGAAGGGTCCTTTTCATAGGCAGGATCTGAGGCTTGCAGTCTTTTGATTAGATTTTCGGTCTTCTCATGATTCGGATCAAACCCCGCAAAACCCTGCTTTCGCTTCAAATAGGTGTACAGGGGGGAGGCGTTATCGCCATTGACATCAATCTTTGCAAAGCGAGGGAATTTGGTCCCATAGTTCAGTTTGCAGAATGCATCAATCTCTGCAATTCCTTCAGGGGCTTGTCCCTTGAACTGATTGCATGGGAAGTCCAATACAGTGAAGCCTTTAGGTCCATACTGCTCGTATAGGGCCTCCAAACCTTCATATTGTGGGGTAAAGCCACAACGGGTTGCCGTATTGACGATTAGAACGACCATATTTCTGAAGTTGGTGAGGGGGATGGCATCCCCCTCCATTCCGACCACTGTGTACGCATAGATACCCATACGCTATCCTTTTCACCGGCTACACTGAGCTGATGACAAACTCAAGGCGATAGACACCACTTCCAATCCGATAACGATCAAGTGTATCAGGCCCGCAAGTGGCTGTTCCAACCCCTCGAACCTTAGAATCGAGGTAGAGGTGGTTATTGGCACTTTGTACGAGCATATCCGCATGCAATTTCTCCCAAAGCTCCGTTTGCGTGAATTTCTGCAAGGAGAACGCAAAGTGCTTCATTGAAGCAAACCGTATCCTTCCCTTATCCCCGTCAAACAGATCGAGATACCGCACCTGTGTGCGCTCTCCATAATCCTGGGGCACAATATATGGAACATATAGCTCATGCACTGTCGATCGGTACTCATCAACTATACACCCCGCCCTTCTATCAGGATAGTTCTCCACCGGGCCCAAACCGAACCATTTGAGAGAAGACCAGCGTTTGTTCAAGGCACAACTGAGGCCAATGCGAGGATAATCATCCACAACTGTGTTCAAGGATATCACAACTTGCAGATGAAGCTTCTTGTCGAAGAAAGTCCATCTCTGTTCAAAAGTACCAAGTTCAGATCCTAGGGATGTCTTGATGCGATGACGGCTTGTAAAGGAGCCTCCATCTGCCTTCAGATCAAGACTTTCCAAGACCAGCTGATCAAGCCCATGCTCAATCCAGGCATTAAACGCCTTTCCTTCCTGTGTAGAGAGGGGGAATGTCTTTATCCCATCATTCTCCGTGGGAGGGCGGTAGAGACAGAGGGTGAGCGGTGACTCCAACAGCTCTTTCTGACCGGCAAACTTCAGTGAGGATAGCAAGCCTTCCTTGGTAAGCGATGCAGAATAGGATTCGGTAACTAACGAGTAACCACCGTTCTTCTCAAGAGCGAAGGAGGTTGCAGATGTTCCCAACA
>DUQY01000094.1 GCA_012837565.1 Bacteroidales bacterium
AAATATAAAATAAATTCTTGGTTTGTAATAAATGTTACAAACAAATTTTGTTTATGAGCCTATCTTTGCACCATAATTATAAACCTAAAAATTCAAAAACTATGAGTTCAATGTTTTGTTTTCAATGCCAAGAGACAGCGGGCAACAAAGGCTGTGCTATAAAAGGAGTTTGTGGAAAAGAACCTCAAACATCTAATTATATGGATATGTTACTATATGTTACAAGAGGAATAGCAATAGTAAATAAGAAACTAAGAGAGAATAATGTTGCAAGCAAAAAAGCTGAGCATGCTATTATTGATGCTTTATTTGCTACAATTACAAATGCAAACTTCGATGATGATGCAATTATTGCAAAAATAGATTCTGTATTCCGTTTAAAAGATGCTCTTATTGCAGAGGCAAAAGAAAAAGGTATTGCTTTACCAGAAATGGATGAGGTATGGTTTAAGGTTGAGGCTCATGATTACTTATCATACGGCTCAAAAGTTGGTGTTTTAAGCGAAGAAAACGAAGATGTTCGTTCTTTAAAACAACTTTCACTTTACGGACTAAAAGGACTTGCAGCTTATGCAGAACATGCATTAACTCTTGGATTTGAAGACGAATCATTATACGAAATATTTGAAGAAGCGCTTTACGGCATTAGTTCAAATGAATTAAGTGCAGACGAATTAACTGCATTAGTTCTTAAAGTTGGTGCTATTGGAGTAAATGCTATGGCATTACTTGACAAAGCAAACACAACATCTTACGGACATCCAGAAATAACTAAGGTTAATTTAGGAGTAAGAAAGAATCCTGGTATCTTAATTTCAGGTCACGACCTAAAAGACCTTGAAGAACTTCTTATCCAAACTAAGGGAACAGGCGTTGATGTTTATACTCACGGTGAAATGCTTCCTGCTAACTCATACCCAGCTTTCAAGAAATATGATAATTTCGTTGGAAACTACGGTGGATCATGGTGGCACCAAAAGGAAGAGTTCTCTACATTTAATGGACCAATCCTATTTACAACAAACTGTATTGTACCGCCTGCAAAAGACGCTAACTATACTCATAGAATCTTTACAACAGGTAGTTCTGGACTTGGTGGAGCTACTCATATCCCGCCAAGAGAAGCAGGTAAGCAAAAAGATTTTTCAGCTATTATAGCAATGGCTAAAACATGTGAAGCACCAACAGAAATTGAAACAGGTGAATTAGTTGCAGGTTTTGCGCATAACCAAGTTCTTCAATTGGCTGATAAGGTTGTTGATGCAGTTAAACAAGGAGCTATTAAGAAATTTGTTGTTATGGCAGGATGTGATGGTAGATCTAAATCAAGAAACTACTACACTGAATTTGCTGAGGCTCTTCCAAAAGATACAGTAATCTTAACAGCAGGATGTGCTAAATACCGTTATAACAAACTTCAATTAGGTGATATCGGAGGAATTCCAAGAGTACTTGACGCAGGACAATGTAATGATAGCTATTCATTAGTTGTAATTGCACTTGCTCTTAAGGACGCATTCGGATTGGATGATATTAATGACTTACCAATAGTTTATAATATCGCATGGTACGAACAAAAGGCAGTAATTGTTCTTCTTGCACTTCTTTCTTTAGGAGTTAAGAACATTCACTTAGGACCAACACTTCCAGCTTTCCTTTCTCCAAACGTAGTAGATGTTCTGGTAAAGAACTTCGGCATAGGAGGAATATCAACAGTTGAAGAAGATATGAAGAATTGGATAGCATAATAACAACATACATATCAAAATAATTTTTAAGAGCTAATTCGAAAGGGTTAGCTCTTTTTTTATGCTCTTTGTAATCATTATTACAGAACTTCAATTTCTTATATGCTATTTTTGCATTAGAAATTAGGAATTAAAAAAACAAAATAGATATGAAAAGAACGGTAATAAAAATAGATGAAGATTTATGTAATGGTTGCGGACTATGTGTAACTGGATGTCACGAAGGAGCATTACAACTAATAGATGGCAAGGCGGTAATGATTAGTGAAATGTATTGCGATGGACTGGGTGCATGTATTGGAGACTGTCCTGTTGGAGCAATTGAACTAATTGAAAAGGAAGCAGAGCCTTATGACGAAATAAAGGTAATGGAACGTATTGCATTAAAAGGAGAACATGTTGTTGTGGCTCACCTTAAGCATATGAAAGACCATAACGAATTGGAATATCTTCGTCAAGGAATAGAATACCTAAAACAGCATAATATCAACTACGATCTATCTTCAATAGAAAATAAGGAAGATAAGATGGAAGAAATCAATTCTTTTTCAGGTTGTCCTGGCTTAGCTTCTCAAAGCTTTGAAAAACCTCAGACAAAAGAAGAAGATTTTAGCACTGTAAATCAAAAATCAGAACTTACCCACTGGCCAATACAACTACACCTCCAAAGCCCAACAGCATCTTATTTCCAAAATGCAAATGTATTAATAGCTGCTGACTGCACTGCTTTCTCAATTGGAGCATTCCATTCAAGACTGCTAAAGAACAAAGTCCTATCAATTGCTTGCCCTAAGTTAGATACAAATAAAGAATCATATCTTGAAAAAATAACAGCAATGATTGATGTTGCCAAAATAGATACTCTTACAATTGCAATGATGGAAGTCCCTTGTTGTGGTGGTCTAATTCAAATTGCTAAGCTTGCAAGAGAAAATGCAAAGAGGAATATTCCAATCAAAGCTATTATAATAGGTATTAAGGGAGAAATAATAGAAGAAAACTGGTTATAATCTTATATGTCATGTCAAATAAAGATTTAGGTTAGTACTTTATCATATCAGACATTCATTAATTATTACCAATAGATAAGGGGATTGATTTATTTCAGTTCCCTTATTCTTTAAAAGAAAAGAGACTGAATTGATATTAATCAAAACAGTCTCTTTTTACTTTTGGTACGGATGGAGAGACTCGAACTCTCACGTCTTTCAACACTAGATCCTAAGTCTAGCGCGGCTACCAATTACGCCACATCCGCTTTTATTGAGGTTGCAAAGGTAGATATTTTTTTGTTAACACCAAATTTTTATTTGGTTTTTTTTTATCTACCTATGCAGTTTTTCCTCTCTTGTTTTATTATAGCTTAAGATTTAGCTTCTTAGATATTTGAGAAGTTACATCTTCACTCTCTTCTGCATACCAAAGTATTCCTGTGCTTTCAAGGATATATGTGTATTTTCCTTCTTTAGCTACCTCTGCAACTGCTGCTTTAATCTTTTCTGTGATTGCTAGCATTAGGTCGCCTTGCTTTTTTTGAATATCATTTTCTGCAATTTGTTGGAATTCTTGGAAACGTTGGTTCACTGATTGAATTTCTTTTTGCTTGCTTTCTTTTAAGATAGCAGAAAGTTGTGCTTCTTTCTCTTGGTATTCAGTAACTAGACGTTGGTATTCTTTTTGCATAGATTCTGCTTCCCCTTGAAGCTCTTCCATATATTTTTGCATTTCTTTTTGTGCAGAATCACCCTCTGGCATTTTCTTTATCAAGTCTGTTGAAGAGAAATGACCTATCTTAATAGATTTTTGTGCAAATGAATTTCCTGATAGCGTGATAGCTACAACAAGAATTAATAGTTGAATTGTTCTTTTCATTCTTTAA
>DUQY01000095.1 GCA_012837565.1 Bacteroidales bacterium
AGTCAAACCTTTTCCCAATTTTTTCTCACCCATCACATCCCAAGCATCAGGAAACAGAAAAATGAAACGCTGTTTCAGAAAATTATTACTGCGTATTAAAAAATTATTACAGCGTTTTAATTTTCTGAAACAGCGTTTCATTTTTCTTAGACTGAGAAAGCAATATTTCTATTTATAATTGCAGTTTCAACCCAAATATATAAGTAAATCTGCTTGTAATTCAATTTTATTGAAAGATATTGTTAGATAGTTTTCTAAAAACAGACCTTATAACTAATAGAATAAGAGGATATAAGTCTGTTTTGGGGTTAGGAAAAGTGTAAGGTATGGACATGTTTTTCGTTTTTTAGTAGTTAATTCTATAAAAACAGATTATTTGTTGTAATTTTGCCGATTATTTTATACGATTAATGGAAAGAAACAAGCGCAGTTATGGAGAGAATAAGCCTGAGAGAGGTCGTTCCCCATTTAAAAAGAGAGAAGATTCATCAGGTAGAGATAGCCGTAGTGGAGATGAATCACGTTCAAGAAGACCTCGAGTAGAGAGAGAGGAAAGAAGTGAAAGGCCAAGTAGAGGCTATAATAGTGACCGTCCAAAAAGAGATTACGGTCAATCAAGAGACGAACGTCCAAGAAGAGATTATAATAGCTCAGGTGAAGATAGACCTAAGAGAGAGTATAATCAATCAGAAGATAGGCATAGAAGAGACTTTAATAACTCTGGAAGTGATCGTCCAAGAAGAGATTTCAGTCAATCAAGAGATGATCGTCCAAGAAGAGACTATAATGATTCAAGGGAAGATCGTCCTAGAAGAGATTTTGATAGCTCAGATAGACCAAAGATAAATATTGAAAGAAGAGGTGGTGGAGATGACCGCCCAAGAAGAGACTATAATAATGATTCAAGAGGAGGAAACGACCGTCCAAGAAGAGATTATAATAGCGATTCAAGAGGAGGAAGTGATAGACCAAGAAGAGATTACGATAGTAGTTCAAGAAGAGATGATAGGCCGAGAAGAGATTTTGATAGAAGTGGTGGAGGTAGTCGTCCAAGAGTAAGAAAGGATGATGACTTCTTCCAAATGTCAGGAGGTTCTTATGGTAGTAAGCCAGAGGTTCACCTAGGACAAGATGGTCTAATACGTCTTAATAAATATATTTCAAACTCAGGTATTTGTTCTAGAAGAGAGGCAGATGAACTTATAAAGGCTGGTACTGTTACTGTAAATGGAGTAGTTGTAACTGAAATGGGGTTCAAGGTAACTATTGAAGATACCGTTAATTATGGTGGTGAGAAACTTGTGAATGAACGCAAGAAATATCTTTTACTTAACAAACCAAAAGGATTTATAACAACACTTGATGACCCTCAAGATAGGAAAACTGTTCTTAGTTTAATATCTGGTGCATGCAAGGAAAGACTTTATCCTGTTGGTCGTTTGGATAGAAATACTACTGGTTTATTATTATTTACAAATGATGGAGAGATAACTAAAAAGCTAACCCACCCTTCATTTGGAGCGAAAAAGATTTACCATGTTGAGCTTGATAAGGCTTTAACTCATGCCGACATGCAACAAATTATGGATGGTGTTGAGCTTGAGGATGGAAGAATTGCGGCTGACGATATTCAATATGTTGGAACAGGAGATGATAAGAAGATTGTTGGAATTGTGCTTCACTCAGGAAAGAATAGAATTGTAAGAAGAATATTTGCATCCTTAGGATATGAAGTGTTTAAACTTGATAGGGTATCCTTTGCTGGTTTAACAAAGAAAAACCTACCAAGAGGCAATTATCGTTTTCTTACCGATCAAGAAGTTTCTTACCTAAAAATGCTTAAGGCAAACTAAAGTATAAGATATCTGCGTTTAGTATTCATCGTTTACTTATGTAGAGGAAGGCTAGTTCTTTCCAATTATAAAAACAAGCTAATTAATAAGAGCTGAGAAGGTGAAGAAAAAAATCATAAAAATTACACTATGGTTAGTTGGGATAATATCCTTTCTAATCATAGTTTCTGTTTTACTGGTCTATGTTAATAGGGAAGAGATTAAGGCCGTTTTTGTTAAAGAACTAAATAAACAACTCTTAACCGAAATAAAGGTCTCTGCTATTGATATTGAATTCTTCTCAACCTTTCCATTAGCTTCCCTAACTCTAGATAATGTTTTGGCATACGATGCTTTCCCAAGTGAGCAAGGTGTTAAAACACGAATTAGAGAAAAAAACTCTGACGATACTTTATTCTTTTTCAAAAAGCTTTACCTAACCTTTAATGTTTGGGATATTGTGAAAGAGGATTATAATATTAAGACCATTATTGCAAATGATGGTTGTTTTAATATGAAAGTTAATAGTAATGCGGAGGTTAATTATGAGTTTTGGAAACCAAGCGAAAGCAAAACAGAGTCTAATTTCTCTCTTTCTCTTAAGAAGATATCACTAAATAACATTAAGTACTCTTATAAGAACGACTGCACAAAGCAATATTTTGAAATATTTCTTAAGTCCTCACAAGCAAAAGGAGACTTCACCAGCAATCAGCAAGAGATAAAGTTTAGGTCTAATTCTAGGATAAAGAAGATGCAGATAGATAATCTTTTGATTTCCCAAGACAGGGATATGGATATTGATATTGATTTCTCCAATAACACCATAACTAAAACGATGAGTGTTAAGCAAGGAGAATTAGTAATAGATGGGTTTAAGTTTGGTCTAACAGGTTCTATGACCTATGCTGATTCAACCCTTATTTCTCTTTTAGTTAAGGGAAGAGATATTAACCTTGGAGAAATGATAAGCCTTTTTCCTGAAGATTTCCGCAATAAATTTAATGATTATGATAGCAAAGGGGAGCTAGTGTTTAACTTCCAGATGCAAGGCCTAATCGACAAAACCAATATGCCTAGCCTAAATGCAGACTTTATAATTAAGAATGGAGAGCTAAGAAATAAGAAAACAGGCATAACCTTCTCAAAGATTAATCTTAAAGGTAATTTCTCAAATGGGGTAAGTAGAAACTCTGAAACTTCATTCCTTAAACTAGATAATTTTTCTTTCTTTTTCAATGAAGGACAAATAAAAGGTTATGCTAAGCTAAATAATTTTGCTAATCTAAGTCTTGATGCAAATGTAAATGCTAATGTAAACCTCAAAACAGTTCATAAATTCATCCAAGTAAAAGAAATAACTGAGCTTACAGGACTGCTTAACATTGATTTCAAAATCCAAGGAGATATTAAGAGCTTGGAAAAAGTCAAAGACAAAGGTTTAAATGAAATAACCATGTCTGGAAAAGGGAGTGTGAAGTCCTTAAACTATAAAGATACAAGAATCCCTCATCCAATAGCTAATCTTTCATCTGACTTTGTTTTCAATAATACCACAATAGATATTGAAAAACTTAATGGTTATATAGGCACAACTTCAATCCTATTTAATGGTAAGGTAGAAGAAATCCTCCCTTTTGTATTTAATCAATGCAAGGTATTTAATTTAAAAGGGGACTTGAAGGTTGGAATCTTAAATACTAATGAATGGTTAAGCAAAACAGATAATACAAAACCTAAGGATAATATAAAAGACCAGAACCCTAAGGATAGAACCTCAGAATCTATATTTCCTCTTTTCTTAAATGCAGAACTAAATGCAGAGATAAAGAAATTAATATATGAGAAATCAGAAATAGATAATTTTAAATCGAAGATTAAGTTAATTAATGGCAATCTAATCTTAGATGATTTAAGCTTTAACGCTTATGGAGGGTCGGTTAGTGGTAAGATGTCAATGCTTTTGAACAGTGAAAGTCCAAAGCTAATTGGTGATATTAATATCATCAAGGTCAATTCAAGTAAGTTTTTCTACTCTATGGATAACTTTGGACAGAATTCCCTAACAAATAAAAACATAGAAGGAGATATTACAGCTAAGATAAACTTCTCAGCAGAGCTTGACAAAAATAATGACTTCCTTAACGATAAGCTTTCTGTGAATGCTAAGTATAAGATAGAGGATGGAAAACTAATAGATATACCTTTATTAAAGAAATTATCGTATTTTGTAGATGAAGCTGCCTTAAATAGAATTAGTTTTGAAAAGATTGAATCCTCCATTTCAATAAATAAGTCTTGCGTTACAATTGATGAGATAGATATTAAATCAAATGCAGTTAATTTTTCATTCTTAGGAAAACATTATTTCAATAAGAACATCGATTATAGGGCAGAGATTAAATTGTCAGAGCTAGCAAGTAAGAAGAAAAAAGCAAAGTTAGATAAGATACAAAAAGAGTTTGGAGAAATTCAGCAAGATGCATCTTCGAGAACTTCTTTGTTTGTGAAGATAACCGGAACAACAGATAAGCCGATATTTTCATACGATACAAAGAAGAGCATTGAGATAGCAAAGCAGAAGCTAAAGGCAGATACAAAAACTATTACCTCTTCAATTGATAAGGAATTGAAACTAGGGATTGATGAAATGAAGCAGGACAAGAAAAATTGGAAGATTCAAGAAAAGGGAGAGTATATAATTGAGTGGGGAGAGGAGAAGAAAGATTCGGTTTCTAATTCGAAAGACGAGAGAGACACGAAGTTCAATATTGAATGGTAGAAAATATAAAAAACAAATATAAAATGGAAAGAAAAGTTAGAGTACGTTTTGCACCAAGTCCAACAGGACCGTTGCATATTGGAGGAGTTAGGACAGCATTATACAACTATTTATTTGCAAAGAAACACGGGGGAGATTTCCTTCTTAGAATTGAAGATACAGACCAAACAAGATTTGTTCCTGGTGCCGAAGAATATATTATAAAAGCTTTTGATTGGTTAGGGATTAAGTTTGATGAAGGACAGGGAATAGGAGGAGATTATGGTCCTTATCGTCAAAGCGACAGAAAAGAAATGTATAAGGAATATGCAGATAAATTAATTGATTCTGGTTGGGCATACTACGCTTTCGATACTCCAGAGGAGCTTGATAATGTTAGAAAAGAATTTGAAAAGGAAAAGAAAAACTTCCAATATGATTGCAATACACGCTCTTCTTTAAAGAACTCTCTATCTCTTTCGAAAGAGGAAACTAATAGTCTCTTAGAAAAAAACACTCCTTATGTTCTTCGTTTTAAGTTTCCAAAAGATACAGAGATACTAATTCACGACCTCATTAGAGGCGAGGTTAGAATGAATTCCAACCTATTAGATGATAAGGTTCTTTATAAGTCAGACGGGATGCCAACCTACCACTTAGCAAATATAGTTGATGACCATCTAATGAAGATATCCCATGTTATTCGTGGAGAAGAATGGTTGCCTTCTTGCCCATTACATGTTATGCTATACAAAGCTTTTGGTTGGGAATCAACTATGCCAGAATTTGCCCATCTTCCACTTCTTCTAAAACCAGAGGGTAACGGAAAACTAAGCAAAAGAGATGGAGACAGATTAGGATTCCCTGTTTTTCTGCTTGAGTGGCAAGACCCTATTTCTAAAGAGACATCATCAGGATACAGAGAGGCAGGTTATTTTCCAGAAGCAGTAATAAATATTCTTGCTCTCTTGGGTTGGAACTCAGGAACAGAAAAAGAAATATTCTCACTTGATGAATTAATTGAAATATTCTCACTTGAAAGAATTAGTAAATCAGGAGCAAAATTTGATTTAGAAAAAGCTAAATGGTTTAATCACCAATATCTTCAACTAATGCCAAATAACAAAATAGCAGAACAATATTTATCAATTCTAAAAGAAAAAAATATTGACATTTGTTTAGAACATGTTGAGAAGATAGTTGGATTAGTAAAAGAAAGATGTAATTTTGTAGCAGACCTTTGGGAGCAATCTTCATTTTTCTTTCTTAAACCAGAAAGCTATGATGAGAAGCTTATAAAGAAACGTTGGAAGGATGAAGTGCCGCAAAGACTTAGCGAGATTGTAATAATATTAAATTCAATTGAAGACTTCAATTCCCATACTGCGCATGATAAGGTTCATGCATTTATTGAGGGAAACGAGCTTAATATGGGACAGATAATGAATTGCCTAAGGCTTAGTATTGTTGGAGAAGGGAAAGGACCAGACTTATTTGAGATAATGGCTTTGATAGGGAAAGAAGAAACCCTTGAAAGAATTAATATAGCAATAGAAACAATAGGGAAAAATGAATAAAATTTTTTTAGAAATACAATCCATAACAATAATCGGAAAAGGGAATGTTGCTTGGTTATATAATGATATTATGACTAAGAATGGCTTTGTTGTAAATTGTATTTCTTCAAGAAAAGAGATAAGAAATGAATATTTAGAGGTTGATTTAATTATTATTGCAGTTTCGGATAAGGCAATTGAAGAGGTTGTTTCTAAGTTTAAGTTAGAAAATACAATTCTTGTTCACACCTCTGGCACAATGGATATGGGTATTCTTATAAATAATGCAAAGAATTACGGAGTTTTTTATCCTCTTCAAACTATTTCAAAAGCAATTGAGGTCGATTTTTCTAACATTCCTTTATGCATTGAGGGAAATAATGAAAAGACATTTTCCCTACTTAGTAACTTAGCTAATAAGCTCTCAAAAAAGGTCTATAAGATTAGTTCTGACCAAAGAAAAGAGATTCATATTGCTGCTGTTTTTGCAAACAATTTCACTAATCATCTTTTTGGAATAGCCAAACAAGAACTTGGAAAGAAGGATATTCCGTTTGAAATCCTTTTTCCACTAATTGACCAAACCATTGCAAAGATAAAAACAAATAATCCATTTGAAGTTCAGACGGGACCTGCAAAAAGAAATGATATTCCAGTGATGGAAAAACATAAATTGAGATTGGGTGAGGATGAAAGAGAGATTTACAAGCTATTAAGTGAGAAGATAATCAAGAAAAATCAAGAGCTGTAATGATGAAAGAAAGATTGAAAGTTAAGAATAAGTGGTTTAGAAAAGCAATTTAATAGCTTTTTCTTATGTTTTAAAGAGGTTATTATTAATAAGAGATTGGAGTTTAATTATGAAAAATATTGTAGTGCTAACTGGAGCAGGAATTTCTAAGGAGAGTGGTATTAATACTTTTAGAGATAGTGATGGTTTGTGGGAAAATCATAGGGTTGAAGATGTAGCAAATTTTGATTCTTGGGTTAAAAACCCAGACTTAGTGCGTAGTTTCTATAACCAAAGAAGGAAGCAGGTTATTGAGGCAGAGCCTAATGAGGCTCATAAAGAGTTAACGAGGCTTGAAAAATACTTTAATGTTAATATAATCACACAGAATATTGATGATTTCCACGAAAGGGCAGGCAGTTCTAATATTATACATCTTCATGGTGAGATTAAGAAAGTTCAATCGGTGAGGGATCCTTATTATGTTAGGGAATTAAGTGGATGGGAACTTACAGAAAATCACAAAGATATATATGGAGAACCTCTAAGACCTAATATTGTTTGGTTTGGAGAGGCAGTTCCAATGATAGAACCCTCTGTTGAGTTATGTCAAAAAGCAGATATATTTATTATTATTGGCACTTCCTTGGCTGTTTATCCTGC
This sequence comes from Bacteroidales bacterium, assembly GCA_012837565.1. Classification (GTDB taxonomy): domain Bacteria; phylum Bacteroidota; class Bacteroidia; order Bacteroidales; family P3; genus UBA10566. The sequence continues at coordinate 7,543 of DUQY01000095.1, forward strand.
AGCAGGGCTTGTTAACTACACTCCATCAACAGCAAAGAAATACTTAATAGACCCAAAAGAAGTTAAAGGAGATTTAAGGGGGATTAAGTTTATTCAAGAAATGGCAAGTGTTGGAGTGAAAAGGGTAGTTGATGAAATATTATTAGAGAATAAATTTTTTGAAAATTAGAATAAAGATGAAGAAAGTTTTTATCGAAACCTATGGTTGTCAAATGAACCAGTCGGATAGCGAAATTGTTGGATCCATTGTTCAAAAAGATGGCTATGAGCTTACGACAGATTTATTAGAAGCAGATATTGTATTTGTAAATACTTGTTCAATACGTGAAAATGCTGAACAAAGGGTTAATAATAGATTAGTTAGGTTTGGACACCTAAAAAGAAAAAAGCCATGGTTGAAGATCGGAGTTTTAGGTTGCATGGCTGAAAGAATGAAAGACGATTTATTCCTTGAGCATAAGTCAGTAGACATTGTTGTTGGGCCAGATGCTTACCGTGATATTCCACGTCTTTTAGAAGAGGTTGAGTCAGGGATTAAGGTTGCCAATGTTCTTTTGTCGGAAGAGGAAACCTATTCCGAGATAATACCAGTACGCCTTGGTACAAATGGGGTAAGTGCATTTATTTCAATAATGAGGGGCTGTGAAAACTTTTGTTCTTACTGCGTTGTGCCATACACACGAGGGAAGGAGAGAAGTAGGGATTATAGAACGATATTAGACGAGGCTAAAGATTTATTCGACAAAGGCTATAGAGAAATTACTCTTTTAGGTCAAAATGTTAATTCTTATCTTTGGAAGGAAGGTGAGGATGTTAACTTCGCAAAGTTAATGGAAATGGTGGCTAAGATATCTCCTTTATTAAGAGTTCGTTTTTCTACATCTCACCCAAAGGATATATCTGAGGAGTTAATAAAGGTAATAGCTAAATATGATAATATCTGTAAGTATATTCATCTTCCTATGCAGTCTGGCAGTAGTAATATGCTAAAAAAGATGAATAGAAAATATACAAGGGAAGATTATATTCAAAAGATTGAAATGATCAATAAACATATACCTAACTGCGCATTAAGTACTGATATTATTACTGGCTTTTGTGGCGAAACAATAGAAGACCACAAGGAAACGCTTTCAATGATGGATTTGGTTGGTTACGATTATGCTTTTATGTTTAATTATTCCCAAAGACCTAATACAATTGCAGAGAAAAAGTTTGTAGATGATATTCCACAAGAAGAGAAATCACGCCGTTTGGATGAGATAATTGAAAAACAGAGAGAGCTTTCTTTTGAGAGTAATAAGAGAGATATTGGCAAGGAGTATGAAGTTCTAATTGAGGGAGAGTCAAAGAGGGATAAAAACGAGCTTTTTGGTCGTAGTTCTCAAAATAAGGTTGTGATTTTCAATAAAGGAGAACTGAAAATAGGAGGCTATATAAATGTTAGGATTAAAGACTGTACTTCTGGAACTCTAATAGGAGAGGTTATAAATTAATAAAAGCTTTGCTGTTTAATAATTTATAATTACTTTTGCACTAAATAATCAATACATATTTTATGAGAAATTTCAGTAATCGCAATAATATACTATTCTTTTTTAGTAGTATATTATTATTATTTACTTCATGTACTCCTCAAAAGAACTTGATGTACTTTCAACAAAAAGAAGGCTCAGACACAAGCGCACACTATAAATATACTTATCCAGAGGGTCAGGAGAACTATTCGCCCAATTATCTTTTAGAGGCAAGAGATGTCCTATATATAACAATCAAATCATCAGTTGATGCTGAGAGTAATAAGCTTTTCTCAGACCAACAGTCTTATAATTCCCTTCAAAGTGAAAGTGGAATCTATTTAAATAGTTATGTTATTGATAGGTATGGAGAGATTAATCTTCCAGTTGTTGGAA
>DUQY01000096.1 GCA_012837565.1 Bacteroidales bacterium
CTCCCAAGTGCATTTAGGAAAGACAGCCAAGGGATTTGCTTCTTAGGCAAGATAAACTATAATGACTTTCTTAATAGATACCTTGGAGAGAAAGAAGGTGATATAATTGAACTTGAGACTGGTAAAAAGGTAGGAAAACATAACGGATATTGGTACCATACAATTGGACAAAGAAAAGGACTTGGCTTAAGTGGAGGTCCTTGGTTTGTGGTAAAGAAAGATATAGAAGAGAATATACTCTACGTCTCTCAAGGCTATGATCCAGAAACCCAGTATGGCAAAACAGTTAATTTAGGTGCATTTGACTTTATCACGAAAGACCCTTGGGGAGATTTTGATGACGAAAAAGATATAATATTCAAAATACGCCATACCCCCGATCTAACAAGGGGAAAACTAAAGAAGATAAACGATATTTATAGGATAGAATCTGAAGATAAGATACAAGGAATAGCATCTGGGCAGTTCGGAGTAATCTACGATAAAGAAGGAAACCTATGCCTAGGTAGCGGGGTTATTATTTAAAGCTATCTTTTCTTGACGGCGTATTTCTTTTAAAACATCTCCTGACTTTGACTAATCTTTTTACCATATTTTGTATTAATTGCCGTATAAGATTATTATAGCTTTTACGACAATTTTTTGGTGTCGAATAGTAAAATTACTTGTTTTCGCTGCATGTATATACTCAGAAAATTAAATAAATCCCCTAAGCACTCCCATTCTCAAGCAGTTTTTGGATTAGAGTTAAGACGCAAAACTTCGTTTCCAATCTTCTAATACTATTCATGAAAACAAGCCCGAAAAAGAGACAAAATTAAAACGCCATAATAATTTACTGAAACGCCGTTTTAAAAAAATGAAACGCTGTTTCAAGAAATTAAAACAGCGTTTCATTAAGACCTCGTTTTTTCAAATTTATATCCCACCTTTTTTTATTTATGTCCCACTTTTTTAAATTTATATCAAGTCTTTTTTTACAAAGATCTACTCCTGATTTTGAGAAGTCTATTTAGTAGATTACCAGTTCTTTTCGTATTCGGAACTTATTGTTTTTCTTGATTGGGTTGAGTAGTCGGTATTAATTTCCTCTAAGTATTTCGAACAATCCATTTCAATATTCATGATATCTGGTTTAAAGAAGTCACCTTGATAGAATTTTAATGTATTATCGCTTTCACATTTTTTCATAAACAAACCATATACTGGCAGAGCCATTGAGGCTCCTTGTCCAAGTGCTGTTGAGCGGAAGTGAATTGAACGTACTTCTCCTCCTGTCCACACTGCGGTTGCAAGGCGAGGATTAATACCAATAAACCATCCATCGGAATTGTTGTCGGTTGTTCCTGTTTTACCAGCAATTATACTTCTTAGTCCATAGACATATCTTAGTCTTCCACCTGTACCACTTTCAACAACACCTTTCATTAGGTCTAAAACCATATATGAGGTCTCTTGGTCAAGTGCTACATTTGATTTTGTTTCTGTGATATCTAAGACTACACCCTTATTATCTGTTATTTTAGTGATAAATACTGGCTCTATATGTGTTCCTTTGTTCGCAAATGTTGCCATTGCTTGTGCCATTTCCATTACTGATAAGTCACTTGTGCCTAAACAAATTGAAGGAACAGCAGGGATAGGTGATTTTATGCCCATTTTCCTTACTAGTGAAATAACAGAATTAGGAGTGGTATAGTTTTTCATTAGGTTTGCAGAAATATAGTTGACAGAATTGGCAAGTGCCCATTTAAGGGTAATCATCTCCCCTTCTCTTGCTGTGTTGGAGTTCTTTGGTGTCCAGTCATCGTAGTTTTCGAAAGTTACTGGAATATTTGGAAGAGAAAAGCAAGGTGATAATTCATTTTCCTTCATTGCCGATGCATAAACAAATGGTTTGAACGTGGAACCAACTTGACGGCGTCCTAACATTGCGTTATCGTATTTGAAGTATTTATAGTTGATTCCTCCAATATAGACCTTAACATGACCTGTTTGTGGCTCTATTGAAACCATAGCTGTATTGAGGAAGTGTTTATAGTATCTTAATGAATCCCATGGGCTCATAACGGTATCTCTTGATCCTTGCCAAGTAAATACTCTCATCTCAACCTTCTTGTCAAACTCATCTCTTATTTCTTTCTCGCTATATCCTTCTTGCTGCATATTATGATATCTTTCAGAGCCCTTCATTGCTTGAATATAGAATTTGTTTACCTCGTCTTTAGATATGCCAGTAAAGGGAGCTGATGCATAGCCTTTGGTATGTTCGAAGAATTGTTTTTGAAGAATTTTGAAATGTTCTCTAACTGCCTCCTCAGCATTTCTCTGCATCCTATAATCAATTGTGGTGTATATCTTTAAACCATCTTTATGAACATCATAAGGGTCTCCATTTTGTTTCTTATGAGTCTTACCCCATTCCTTCATGTAGTTTCTTATATATTCACGGAAATAAGTTGCAATACCTTCATCGTGTGATTGAGGGTTATAACGAGAAATGTCGAGTGGTTTTTTCAATAATGCTTCGATCTCTGCATCTGGAATGAAATCATATTTATTCATTTGCTGTAAAACAACGTTTCTTCTTTCTCTTGATCGTTCTGTTTTTCGCACAGGTGAATAGGCAGAAGGAGCTTTAAGCATACCAATCAAAACAGCAGCCTCTTCAATCTTTAGTTCTGAGGGTAGTTTGTTGAAAAAGGTTTTTGAAGCGGTTTTAATTCCAAATGCGTTTGAGCCAAAGTCAACAGTATTAAGATACATTGTAAGAATTTCGTCCTTGGTGTAGTTTCGTTCAAGTTTAATTGCTACTACCCATTCCTTTAGCTTAGAGTATACAAGACCTACCTTTGATTTCCTCTCTCTTGGGAATAGGTTCTTTGCTAGCTGTTGGCTTAGGGTACTACCTCCTCCTGAACCTTTGTCGCCCGAAAGAATAGTTTTGCCTAAAACTCTGAAAAGACTTTTGAAGTCAACTCCTGAATGCCTGAAAAACCTAACGTCTTCTGTTGCAATTAAGGCATCGATAAGGTATTTTGGAAGTTCTGAATGCTGAACGTTCGAACGATTTTGAATTCCAATATATCCTAGTATCTCTCCGTCTGCGGAATATACTTCTGAGACTAAATTAGAATTAGGGTTTTCCAACTCTTCAAAAGAAGGCATAAAACCAAGCCAACCCATTGATAGTCCAAAAAAGAATATCACAATAAAAATAAGAAGTCCAGCAAAAACCTTCCACATCATTTTCACATAAGAGGAGAAGTCTGTTGTCTTCTTTTTGTTTTTATTTGCCGATTTGTTTTGAGCCATTATTTCCTGTCTTTATGGTATTCAATATGTAATCCAACATCTGAGATGCCAACCAAATTGGTATCTCTTGTTGCTTGCTCAATTTCAAATTTATATACTCCCTTTTGTGGAAAAACAACTCTTTGAGTAAACCAAAACCTATTATCTTTTATCTTGCCACTTCCCTTGCCTGTCCACGACCCATCCATATAAGAAAGATAACATTCAACAGTATCTGATTTGGTTATTGAGCCATCTGGATAAATTGTTTTAATGAAAAAGAAGACATTACAGTTAGGGTAGTCGGTTGTGTTGCGAATGTTTATTGCAAAATCATAAAGTCTTAGAGTATCTTCTATGGCAACATCAAACTCAAGCTTTTTGTTCATATTCCAGCCCTTTGGATCAACCTTCTGGCTTTTATCATAAACAACATCTGGGTTACAGCTTGTAAGCATTATTGTTAGAGAAAATAAAATAAGTCCAAATAATATCTTGTTCATATATCTATTTACATTAAGTTTATTATTGAAAAACAAATTTAGATATTTAATTTCGATTTTGGTTCTGTTTTAATTTGATATTTTTCAAGATTGTCAATAGGCTCACGGTTTCTATTCATTTGCAATAGCATTTTAACTGTGTCTGCTGAAATCGTCATAAATTCAGAAGTCCCTTCATAAACATACCACATAAGCCTACGGAAAACATCTGTCTTTATATAGTTTGCCTTCCCCTTTCGTGTGTGTATTGGTATTCCAATTTCTGGGAAAGTCTTAAGCTCATCTAAGTAAACATCATATTCATAATTCAAGCAACATTTCAACTTACCACATTGTCCTGCTAACTTTTGAGGATTAGGGAAAATCTGTTGTACTCTTGCAACTTGAGTTGAAACAGAGTTGAAATTATTTAACCAAGAGCTGCAACATAGTTCCCTGCCACAAGTTCCTATTCCACCAAGACGAGAAGCCTCTTGACGTGCACCAATTTGTTTCATCTCAATTCTAATTCTAAACTCATCTGCAAGGAGTTTAATTAGTTGACGAAAGTCCACCCTGTCTTCAGCAGTATAATAGAATATTGCCTTTGTGTTGTCTCCTTGGTATTCAACATCATTAATCTTCATATCAAGCCCAAGTTCATTAACGAAATCTCGTGTCTTGAATATAGTTTCATCCTCTCTTTCTATTGATTGAATCCATTTCTCAATATCTGTTGACTTTGCTCTACGATATAGTTTTTTTATGGTATCGGAATTTGGACTGAATTTCTTTCTATGCATCTGAACCCTACATAGCTCTCCTACCAAAGTTACAATGCCTATGTCGTGTCCGGGCGAACCCTCAACAGCTACAACATCTCCCTCAGTTATTTCTAACCCATCAGGAAGCTTGAAAAACTCTTTCCTTGAATTCTTAAACCTAACCTCTACACAGTCAAAGTTATTCTCAACAAATGGAGGTTTAATTTTGCTCATCCAGTCGTGAACAGAAAGCTTTGCATTTCTTTGCAGTTCATTTTTGTCAATAGGCACATATGATTGAGGAATATTTATGCAACCCCTTGTCAACATTATTGAAGGGGTAAAAGTATTTCTTCCTACAATAGGGTCATCATCATAATAGGGATGAGAAAACTGCTCTCCATAAATAATCTCTTTCTCCTCATCTGCAGTAAAACAAATAGATTGCTTTTTAGGAGCAGAATATTTATCAAGAATTTCTGATAGAGCTAAATCATCACCCTCACCAAACTCCTCTTCTGCTTGCTCCTGCTCTGCTTTTTCTAGATCTAGTTGATCTTGATCTATTATCTTTTCTTCTTTAATAATATTAGGTCTTCTATTATCACGTCTTGTATTATCTCTTCTTCTATTATCCATAATTATTTAATCATCAGTAAAAATCCTAATTGAATTGATAGGTCAAGAAAAATCATCTTGGCATTACCATTTCGTTCTATATGTAAAATTGCTTTGTCTAATTCTTTATATATTTGCTCTATATTGTTCTGGTTAACAAATGACGGGAAGTTGCTATTAAACTTCTGGTCAGTGTTTTCGAGCAAGTTAAGACTTGTTGTTAATCCCATTTTAATTGCAAAACTATTTTGGAATACTTCTAAGGCAAATCCCAAAAATTGTTTTTGTTCTTCTCTTCCTAGCTTAATAATATCTTTCTCAATAATCTTAACAATATCTGTTATTTTAGATTTATAGAAAAAACAAGCTCTTAACCATTCAACAAAAAGAAGCAAATACTTATTCTCTGTTTCTGATTCCTGTCTTAATGTTGGTATTTTAACCAATTGAGTCCTTGAAAGAATAGTAGGTAAAATGTTTTCCCTATCGTCAGTAACTAATAAGAATATTGTGTTCTCATAGGGCTCTTCTAATATTTTAAGTATCTTAGGTGCTGCGTCATAATAGAGTTTATCCACACACCAAACAATCATAATTTTATATTTTGCCTCATAGGACTTAACACTTAAAGCCTTAATAATATTATTAGCATCTCTAACATTTATTGTCCCTTGTTTATTGCCCACATCCAAAAAATCATACCAATCATTAAGCTTAATGACACCTTCTTGTTTTAGCACAAACTCCCTAAATTCACCAATAAGAAGCTCCGATGAATTCTTTGAATCAACCTTTTTGGTTGTTGTGTTAGGAAAAATGAAATGAAGGTCGGGATGAGATAAGATTTTAAACTTCTTGCATGAAGGACATATTCCGCAAGAGTCTGCAATAATAGGCCTATTGTCCTCTGGCTTAAATCTTATTTTGTTGCTACAATTCAGAAATTGAGCATAAGCTAATGCTAGGGCAAAGCTTTTTGAGCCTTCATCTCCAAAAAACAATTGTGCATGACTAAGTCTTCGCTTATCATAAATGCGAATAAGTGAATTTATTAAGTCGTGTTGTTCAATGATTTGAGAGAACTGCATATTGTTTGTTATTCCTTTTTAGAAAAACAAATGTACGACAATTCTCTCAATTAAAAGCAAAAAAAGATTAAAAGTAAAGCTTTTTAATATTCAAAGTCTATTTCTTTGGATGAATTGAAATCAATTCTAGGTTCTGAAGCATCACGAGGAGTGCTTTTTTGAAGTGAAACAATCATTGCTCCAAGCATTTTTGTCATTTCAATCAAGGTTTCTTTAGACTGTTCGTATTGTTCTTCTGTAAAAGCAGCAGATCCGAGAGCCATTGATGACAAAACAGCACATTCTCTTACAGCAGTTTTTGCATCTTTTAGGAAAGTAACGAATTGAAGTTTGTGACGTGACGACCCTTCTGCAATGTTTACAGAAATCCCCATAGCAGACTTAGTTAATGAATCAATAACTACTTTATGTTCAACATGGTTAATTGATTTCGATTGTTCAATAATCCAGTTAAAATAATCTAAAGACTTGTGGTAAATCCTCAAATCTTCGAAACGGAAAAAACTTACAGGTTTGTTTTGATTTTCCATAATTTCAGTTTGTTTTTAATTAGTAAATCGTCTTTCGACAAGCTATATAAATGTATATATAATAAAGTTCGAATTTAGTTCTATTCAATTCCAGAATAATATCTCATAAACTGAACCCTATAAAATGCCGAAGCATCCTTATTCTTTTTCACTGCCATTTTTCCTCTAAACTGACTAATAGAACTAAAGTTTTTCTCCTTCATCCACTCTTCTAATTTATTATTAGCCTCAACTATAAAGTTTAATCCCTCATCATATAGTGCCGAAACAACCTGAACAGTATCGGCTCCTGCAAGCAGTAGTTTAATAATATCATCTGCCTTATGAACACCATTTCCTGCCGTTAGGCTACATCTAATTTCTGGAGAAATGATTGCAGTCCATCTAATTGTGTTATAAAGCTCATCATGACTACTTTTAATATTGACAGGGAAAGTGTCGAAAGTGTCTATATTTATATCAGATTGATAGAATCGATTAAAAATGTTTAGATTGGAAATTCCAAGCCATGAAATCTTTTGAGCAAACCTAGTTAAGGAAGAAAAATAATAAGATATTTTAAGAGAAATTGGTAGTGAGGTAGCTCTTTTAATTATGTGAACAATGTCTTCGTAAAATCTTTCAACATCTTCATGGGAAAGACTAATATCGGAAGGGAGAATAAACATATTAAGTTCAATTCCGTCAGCACCTGCATCCTCAGCCATTTTAACAAAAGGCAACCATTCGGAAGCGGTTATGCAGTTTACACTTGCAATAACAGGAATAGACAAATTAGCCTTAGCATCCTTAATCAATTTAATGTATTTGGAAATAACCTCCCCCTTTGTATGTTCTTCTATATAATGATAAGCCTCTGGATATCCACTAAAACTAGCACTATATACCTTAACGTTAACATTCATCTCTTGAGTAATTTGTTCCTCAAACAATGATTTAAGAATAACGGCACCTGCACCTGCTTGTTCAATTTTCTTTAAAGTTTCAATATTTGAAGTCAAACCACAACTTCCAACAACAATAGGGCTTTTGATGTTATACCCCATGAATTTTGTACTAATCCCCATATAAATATTGTATTTTTGAGCAACAAAACTACAAATATAAATCTAATATTGCAAGTAAAATAGTAAATATCCTAAAAAGATTTTAAAAAAAGACAATATTACTTCGTATTTTTAAAGAAAAATGTATCTTTGCACTCTAAATTAAAATATAGGATAAGTATATTATGAGTAAAGAACAAAAACCTAAGAACCTTGCTGTTGGTGAAGCAATCTCAAGATCAGAACAATTCATCGAGAAAAATCAAAAGATAATCCTAATTGTAATCATTGCAATTTTAGTATTGATTGGTGGGTTTTTCGCTTACAAGAAGTTAATTGCAGAACCTCGTCAAGAGTCTGCTGCTGCTGAAATGTTTGCAGCTGAACAATTCTTCAAAAATGAAGATATGGATAAAGCTCTTAATGGTGATGGAAAACACATGGGATTTATAGCAATTGCTGATAAATATAGCAGCACTAAGAGCGGAACACTGGCTAATTTCTATGCTGGAAGTGCTTATCTTTCAAAAGGAGAATTCCAAAAAGCAATAGATCATTTGAAGAAATTCTCTTCAAATGACGTTTTCTTATCAAATCAAGCAAAATCAATGATTGGCGATAGCTACCTTGAATTAAACAAAGTTAGTGAAGCAATCAAGAGCTATGAAAAGGCAATGTCTAACCCTAACGAAATTACAACTCCTTTTGTTCTTTTCAAATTAGGACTAGCATATGAAATGAATAAGGACAATAAAAAAGCCTTAGCTACGTACAAAAAATTAAAAACAGATTATCCTGCTTCAATGGAAGCAAGAGAAATTGACAAGTATATATCAAGATTAGAAAGTCTATAAGATAATACGTTTAGTATTTTTGAAAAAGAGTCTTCCACAAACGAGGGCTCTTTTTTGTATTTAACAAA
>DUQY01000097.1 GCA_012837565.1 Bacteroidales bacterium
CGTGTTTTGATGAAGTAAGCATTTTCTGCAAAACGTGCTGAATCAAAAAGTACAGGAACATCATATTTCTTTGATAGTTCACGAACCTCACGTAAGTTTTTCATACTTACCGGTTGTCCACCTGCAGTATTATTTGTTATTGTAACAACTATGAAAGGGATATTGCCTTTATGTTCTTGTAATGCTTTTTCTAATTTAATAGGGCAAACATTTCCTTTAAAAGGTATTTCAAGTTGAGTGTCTTTTGCCTCGTCTATTGTACAGTCATGTGCAACAGCCTTACGGCTTTCTATATGTCCTTTTGTTGTATCGAAGTGAGAGTTACCTGGACAAACGTTACCTGGTTTCACTAAGTGAGAAAATAAAACGTTTTCTGCTGCACGTCCTTGGTGAGTTGGGATAACGTATTCAAAACCTGTTAATTTAGCAATCATATTCTTAAGGTTGAAGAAAGAAGATGCACCTGCATAACTTTCGTCACCCATCATAACTCCAGCCCATTGAGCTTGAGACATTGAACCTGTTCCTGAGTCAGTAATAAGGTCAATATATACTTTGTCTGCTGCTAGTTGAAATGTATTATAGTGAGCTTCCTTAATCCATTGTTCACGTTCTTGACGTGTACTTTTACGAATTGGCTCAATCATTTTAATCTTCCATGATTCTGCAAATGGTAATTCCATAATATTTATCTTTTGTTTGTTATTTTATTCTAATATTTTATTGTGATTTATACTGAAAATAAGGCGTTCGATTGAATGATATTTCACTCAATCTATTTAATATGCAAACTCGTCTCTATTCTTAATGTTAATGTAGAGACCTTGAGTATTTCTTGAATTTAATAAGTTTTGCAACATTTCAGTACTATGTGAGTTGCAAAGGTAGAAAAATAAAATTTAACGTCAAAACTTTTTTAAGTAAATTTACTAGTAAACTTCTATTATATAGATAATTGATAATATAGGAAGAGCTTAAAACATTCACTCAACCCATTGTAAGCATTATATATGTATAGATTGTAAGTACATATCATTATATAAATAATTATCCTTAGTTGATTAATAAAAAAGAAGAGATAGCATTGTTTTTTAGTTTAATAATTCGTATATTTGCATTATAGAATTGATAGGATTAAGTTCTTTGAGGTTTTATTCACAATACCCTCTTTAGATTTTCTTTTAAAAAATGATGCACATCTTTCACCCCGAAAGATGTGCATCATTTGGTATGAAAGATGCACATCATTTGCACTTTGAAACGGCGATTCAGAATAATAATATAGCGATTCATGTAAATATTACAAAGACTTAGAAAATTAAATCAAGGTTTTGAGATGAAGTTATAAGGATTATTTTCTATGATAAAATAAAAAAATATGTATCTTTGCTTAATCACTTTCAAAAAATAAAGCATGAAACGTTTTTTCCTATATATTCTGTTCTTATTTCCATTATTTGCTAATTCCCAAATAATAGATTTTAGTTCCTATTTCACAGATAAAACCCTCAATATACTATGTTATCATTCTGGTCGCTTTGCTATGGAATACTATGAAATTGAAGAAATCTATGCAACAAATAACTGGGCTGGCACAAAGACAAAACTTCTTGACAATACAAATATAGGAGCTCATAGGATAGAGGTTTATGCTGCAAATACCAAAAATCTAATATATTCTCGCAACTACTGTTCTCTTTTTGAGGAGTGGCAAACAACCCCAGAGGCTAAGAAATCATGTGGAAACTTTGAAGAAGTTATTAGAATCCCACTTCCAAAAGAGGATATCGACATTTTATTTTTTTCAAGAGATAGTTTGGGAAAATGGTATAAGGTTGAGAAAAAAACTATTGAAGTAGCAAATATAAATATTAAGGAAACGAACCTCAAGACCGATAATTTCTATCCCCTACATATAGCTTCAAAGGATTTAAATAAGAAATTGGATATAGTAATTGTGCCTGCGGGTTATACAAAGGCAGATTCACTTCAAATGATTGAAGATTTGAAACTTTTTACTAAACATTTCTTTTCCAAGCCTCCCTTTTCAAATTCACAAGACAAAATAAACATTAGGGGAGTTTCTTATTTCTCAGAACAGAGTGGCATTCCAGGACTTGACAAAGCCATAAACCCAAACACATTCCTTGGAGTACAATATAATATCTTTGATTCCCCTCGATATATTATGACTCCAAAGCTTTTCAACCTCCACGAAATACTAATGGATGTTCCTTACGAACAAATAATTATTATGTGCAATAGCTCGGTTTATGGAGGTGGCGGTATATTTAATTTCTACGCTACTTCCTATGTAAATAGAGAGAACGGCTTTGTTCTTATTCACGAATTTGGACATAGTTTTGGGGGCTTAGGTGATGAGTATTCCGAAACCGATATTGATATTGAGGGAGCATCACAAAAGATTGAACCTTGGCAAAAGAACGTTACATCTTTAGTTGATTTCTCTAAGAAATGGGAGGATATGCTTGATAAGACAACTCCAATACCGACCCCAACAACAACTGACTTTAAGGATAAGGTTGGCGTATTTGAAGGAGCAGCTTATGTTTCTAAAGGACTTTATCGCCCCTTCCAAGATTGTTTGATGAGGAGCGATAAACCTTTTTGCCCAGTCTGCACAAGGGAGATAAATAAAATGATTGATTTTTACACAGAATAAAGAAATGAAAGAGAAAAACCTATACCTTATTGATGCAATGGCATTAATATATCGTTCCTACTATGCTTTGAATAAGAACCCAAGGATAAATTCTAAGGGACTTAATACCTCCGCAATACTTGGATTTGCAAATGCTTTACTCGATATAATAAAGAAGCACAAACCCTCACATCTTGGAATAGCCTTTGACTTGCAAGGACCAACCGTAAGGCATGAGCAGTTTGAAGCATATAAGGCAAATCGTCAAGCATGCCCAGAAGATATCATTGCAGCAATACCAATTGTTAAGGAATTGGCCAAAGCAATGAATATTCCTATGCTTGCCGTTGAGGGATATGAGGCAGACGATGTGATAGGTACGCTTTCAAAGAAGGCAGCCAGAGAAGGTTTTACCGTATATATGGTTACACCTGACAAAGATTATGCACAGCTTGTGGAAGAAAAAATCTTTATGTTAAAGCTTCCAAGAATGGGTAATGGAGAAGAGATATTGGGAGTAAAAGAGGTAATAGAGAAATTTGAAGTCAAGAGACCTAAGCAGGTAATTGATATACTTGGGCTTTGGGGAGATAGCTCCGATAATATACCTGGCGTTCCTAAAATTGGAGAGAAAAAAGCTAAGATGTTAATGAAGCAGTTCGACTCCATTGAAGATATAATTGAAAACTCAGATAAGATAGAGAGTCCTTCAATACGCAAGGCAATAGAGGAGAATAAAGATAAGGCTATCCTTTCAAAAATGCTTGCAACCATAATACTAGATGTCCCAATTGAGTTTAACGAGGAAGGACTCTTGTTTGAACTGCCTAATTTCCAACATTGCAAGACCCTATTCTCAGAGCTTGAGTTCCGAACCTTTGAAAAGCGTTTCTTCGATGTCTACTCTAAGATGTCAGGTTATGCAGATGCCTCAGAAATGTTTTCAATTAAGAAAGCTGATATTAAGAATAGTCAAACTGAAGCTAATCAAAACCAGTTTAATCTCTTTGGAGATCCAGAGGCAGATAGTCCTCAGCATTCTTTTCTCGACATTTCCAAGACCATCGATAACACTGAGCATACGTATCAAATAATTGAAAATACTGAAGATTTAAAAGCTGTTATTGAAGAGATAAAACAAAGAAAAATACTTAGCTTTTCAGTCCAGACAACTTCAAATGATTTGTTTGCAGATATAATTGGCATATCTCTAAGCTGCGAAAAACACAAGGGATACTTCGTTTTCCTAAATCAAAACAAAGAAGAAGAAACGGAAATCTTCAATATGCTAAAAGAAGTCTTTGAAGACAGGGAAATAGATAAGGTTTCACAAAACATGAAATCCGATAAGCACGCCCTTCTCAACCATAATATTGAAATAAGAGGAAGAGAATTTGATATAGTAATAGCACATTATCTTATTGAGCCTGAGATGCAACATAAGTTTGATTCACTTGCAAGCTCCTATTTGGAATATGAAACAATACTGGAGGAGAAAGCTTTTGGTAAAGTGCCGAAATCAGGAATAATAGATATTAAAAAGATAGACAAGACCCAACTAATAAACTACTCGGTTGAGAAAGCCGATATCTCACTACAACTAAAGCCAATCTTAGAAGAGAAACTAAGAGAAAATGACTTAGAAAATCTTTTTCAAGAGATAGAAATGCCACTTGTTTCTGTACTTGTGTCGATGGAAAGAGAAGGAGTAAGAATTGATACTGAGCAGTTAAAAACCTTTTCCGATGAATTGGAAGAAGAAAAGCAGAGATTAGAATCTGAAATATTTGAACTATCAGAAGAGGAGTTTAATATATCATCTCCAAAACAATTATCCGAGATATTATTTAAGAAACTAAAGATAGCAGAGAACACAAAAAAATCTTCAATAACCAAACAACTATCCACTTCCGAAGAAGTACTTTCAAAGCTCGTAGATAAACATCCTATTGTTTCCAAAATCTTAGAATATAGAAGTCTAACCAAACTTAAGGGAACCTATGTTGATGCTCTACCTCTTTTAGTTAATCCCTCAACAGGCAGAATCCATACTTCCTATAACCAAACCACAACCTCAACAGGCAGACTTTCTTCCCTTGCACCCAACCTGCAAAATATCCCTATCCGCACCGCTCTTGGCAGAAAGATACGTAAGGCATTTGTTCCAAGAGATCAAGATTATTTATTAATGGCTTGTGATTATTCACAGATAGAACTAAGGATTATTGCTTCGATGAGCCAAGATGAGCATATGATTGAGGCATTTAATAAGAGAATTGATATCCACCAAGCAACAGCAGCAAAGATTTACAAGGTTGCATTAGAGGATGTAAGCAAAGATATGCGTCAAGCAGCTAAGAGTGTAAACTTCGGAATCATATACGGAATATCAGCTTATGGACTTTCACAGCAGCTATCACTTTCAGTAAAAGAAGCACAAGCCCTAATAGACCAATATTTCGCAGAATACCCAAAAATAAAGAGTTTTATAGATTCTCAGATTGAGAAAGCAAAGCAGACCAATTACGTAGAAACAATGCTAAAACGAAGAAGGTATCTTTATGAAATCAATTCAAGGAATGTAAATCTAAAAAACTTTGCCCAAAGAAACGCAGTAAATATGCCAATACAAGGTTCCTCTGCCGATATGATAAAGAAGGCAATGATAGAGATAAACAATATCCTAAACAAAGAAGGACTTAAAACCAAGATGATACTACAAGTGCATGATGAACTAGTCTTCGACCTTTATAAACCAGAGCTTAAAAAAGTCCAACTTATAGTAGAAAAACAAATGAAAGAAGCCCTACCATTAGAAAACGTTCCTATAGAGGTCGATTCCAATACAGGACAAAACTGGTTAGAAGCCCACTAAACCCTATCAAACCCTTACAGATTTTCTCTAGTCCTAATTTTGGTTTACACTTTATAAAAATAGGTTTTAATAATGTAATATAATACCAACAGATTTTCACAAAACAACCGTAGAATCGAGATTTATCGTGCCTGAATATTTGAAGCGAAATCAAAAGATAGAATATACTCTTTCAAGACATTACTATAAGGGGTAAGAAGTATAGTTTAAATGATTAAGTATGTTTAGCTAAAAGTTTTGATATTTAAAATAACTTAAACTGGTTTTCTTTTTTAGGTCGAAAAGTACCAATAATAATAAATGGATTACGACTATTCATTGCATGAAATTTCTTTGTAGTCCCCAAAAAGAAATATAAATCTCGTTTATTAACGAATAAATCGAAAAACTTTTCTCGTACTTTCTTAAGAGCAATACTCTCATCTCCATTAGCACTTTTCAAGCAATTCCAATATAGCATTCCTAATTCCCAATCTTCTATCATTAGTTTTCTTTCTTTTCCATCTTCAGTTATAAATTTATATGAAAATTCATATGGTAGCTTATCCACTACTTTAAAAAATATTTTAGCTTCTTGTTCAAATAAAGATGTTTGCATTTGGTTTGCAATTACTTTAGTTAATTTATCTTTATTCCATTCTCTATCAACTTCTTCCCAAACAAAATCAATAACTTTTTTTGGTTTCATAACAGCTAAAGAAGTTTTGTTGTTTATATGTTTTGAATCTTCAATAAGTTTTTCCATATTATCCCAAACATTATTCAAAACTATCTCTTTCCTTTTTCCCCAATTATTTTCTGTTCCTATTTTATCTAATAAAATAATTTCTTCATCAATATTATTAGGTCTAAAACTTTCAGGTCTAAAATCAGATTCATTTTTTACTATATCAATTTCTGTCCACTGCCATTTTTTGTATTGTCCTTCATAATCAAGTTTGCGAAAAGGGACAGGATAAATCCTTATCCAAGAACCATCTTCTAGGAAACCGGCTGTACAAACCAACTCATCGTATTTTTCAGAAAGAGTAGGATAGGTTTTAACAGCAATAAGGACTTTTGTTTTTGGCATTTATTGAATATTTGTTAGTTTGTAATTTACTTTCTCTAACTTCATCAACTCTTTCGCAACATAAGAACGATGACATTGTACAGGATTCTTTTCAAAACAAGTTAAAGCTACTCTTTTATATTTATCTATTAATTTTCTGACTTCTAATAAATAATCTTTATTTTGTATCAGAGTAGTAGATTCATACAACTTAAATAATTTATCATAATCAGATTGGCAGTTCAATTCTTGTCTTTTATCTGAATTTATGCCTAACTGTGGGATATGTACATATTTTATCTTTACTCCTTCACAAGCCTTCTGTAATTGACTCTTTGAAAAACCATACTTTTGACTTAATGCATTTTTCCTTACGTCACACAAAACTTTAACATCTTTTATTATCAATAAA
>DUQY01000313.1 GCA_012837565.1 Bacteroidales bacterium
CGCAAATATTTTATTGCATTGGTTATGTCCATGAGACCTCCCAGGGTTATTACTTGCTGAGAATAACCTGGGTTATCGCCAGTTGATGATTATTACAAGTTGGTTCTAGAATGTCTAAGATAATGTGATTCCTACACAATCAACTGGTAATAATCATATCGTCTATAATGGGAATATCAGCTTTGCTGAAATACCATTATGAGGTGATAAAAATGTTAGTACAAACGATTACAGGTGATTTACTCTCCAAACTAAGAGATACAGGTATCAAAGAACAGACAATCCGCAAGCATTATGCCTGCTTTTACCGCTCTTTTTGCAAAGAAGCTGGCGACAAGGAACTAGGCATAGATTTAATTGTATCCTTCCTTTTAAATACAAGGGAGAAGGACATATGGAATCTTCCCTATTACCAACTGAGCCGCCGGGAACAGATTTGTAGGAATGCCTTTCATGTCTTGCTTGAATATCAGATAACAGGGCGATTGGAAGTCAAAACCAGAAGAAAGGATGCCCTTATTACAAAAGATGAAACTGTCATGAATGAGTATGTTTCTCTCTGTGTTGAAGCAGGGAACGCAGAGAGAACCTACATTCGGAAAAAGGCTGCTATAAGACGGTTCCTTACAGTTTCGTCATTAGAGGACATTAATTCAGCCGCTATTCAGTCATATGTTTATTCCTTCGCAGGAAAAAGCACTTATTACCAGAAACGTGAATTGGACGAAATTAGAAAATTTCTTGGTTTCTGCTTCCTTCAAAAATATATCTGTGATGACTTTGGTACTGAATTTCCAGACATAAGGGCGGTGAAGGACAGTAGGCTTCCATCCGTATATACTGATGAGGAGATTAAAAGACTTTTACTGCACTTGGCAAAAAGGGAATCTGTTAACAGACTGCGTGATTATGCCATGGTTTTATTAATGGCAGTCTATGGTTTCAGATCTGTTGATATTTCATCTTTTTGTTGCGATAATCTAGATCTTGAAAACGGAACCATACGGTTCTTGCAATCTAAAACGGGAACGGCTATCAGCCACAAGATTCTACCGCATGTAGGGAATGCCATTACTGATTACATACTAAATGAACGCCCATGCAGTAGTTCCAGATTACTTTTTCTCAAGGCTGACGGAATGGGACTGTGTTCAAAATCGGTCAGCAGTGTGGTCAGGAATGCATTTCTTTCCTGTGATATTGATATCGGTAAAAGGAAGTACGGTTCGCACTGCCTACGCTATTCTCTTGCTACCAGCATGATTAATGATGGGCATTCTATCTTTACTGTAGCAAATGTACTGGGTCAGACATCAGCAGAAACAGCTCGTCTGTATTCAAAAGTTGATATTTCCAGACTCTCACGTTGCTCATTGGAGGTGCCGTCCAATGAATGAACATGGTTATAAATGTGGGATGAAAGATATATTTGAACGGTTCATAGAATACAAAAAATCAACTGGAAGAAAAGAGCGTCTTTATGTCTCTGTACTGAAAACATTTGATAATTACTGCTGTTCCCTTCCAAGTTTTGCAACAACGTTAGACAAAGAAATCGTTGACGGGTTTTTGCAGATAACAGATCAACGCAGGCTTTCCTCTGCTTTAAAAGATGCTTCCGTTTTAAGGGAACTCGGACGGTACATGCACAGAATAGGAATAAAGGATGCTTATGTTACCGGGCTTCATGGTAGCAAAAAAAGCACTTATATGCCTTATATTTTCAGTAGGGAGCAGATAATCCTCATCCTACAGGAAGCATTTGACTTTCATTTCTGCTACGACAGCATAAACCCAAACATGAAAAATGTCATTTCATGTTTATATACGGTGCTTTATTGTACCGGAATGCGTATTTCCGAGGCATTGTCACTGAAGCTTACCGATGTCTCATTGGTGGAACACACGGTACTTGTTATGGAATCAAAAAACGGAAGACAGCGGCTGCTTCCCATTTCAGAGTCTCTTTCACTAAAATGCGAGAAATATCTATCAATACGCTGCAGTC
>DUQY01000098.1 GCA_012837565.1 Bacteroidales bacterium
ATGATAAAAAGGAGAAAAAAATGAAAAGTAGAAGAATAAAATTAATGGCATTATTGACTTTTGGATTAGTCGTTGGAACAACTGTTGGGGTATTTGGAAATAGTGTAATTAAAAATATCACAGCACAAATTAACCCCAACTTAAAAATGGAACTAAATAATAAATCTTTTAAACCAAAAGATGCCAATGGAAAAGAAATGAAACCCATTACCTATCAAGGGAGCACATATCTACCTGTTAGGGCACTTGGCGAAGCATTAGGAGTTGACATAACCTTTGATAGTGTCAGTCAAACTATTGGGATTGGTGGTGGTTCTACTCCTGCTGTAATTGTTCCAAAGAACGAGTGGAAACCTTTAGACAGTTCAATGGTAGGTGGCAAATATTTTAACAATTTTTCTTTTACGAATAATAAAGATTTGTTATCAATAAATAACAAAACATACCAACATGGATTATTTATGCCAACTCTTAGTGCAGCTAGTTCTTCTGGAGGTTCAATCTCTACAAAGGGTGACTATCGTGAAATAAGTTTTGTTGCTTGGACAGAAGGTATTAGTGAAGAAATACTTCTTACAATTAAAGATTATGAAACAGGTGAGGTCTATTCGGTAATCAAAGCAACTAAAACCCCACAAACAATAGTTGTTGACATAAGGAACTCTAAAGAAATAAGATTACTTCTTAGCAAACAAAAAAACAAAGACAATTTTAAAATAGGTGACTTTAAATTAAGATAATATCTAACACAATACAAAAAAGAACTCAGTTTATTGAGTTCTTTTTTGTTTTATTATTCTCATTTATGGAAAGCCTTGGAACATCTTCTTTTGTTGGTTCATTTATTTTATTTACCTAAAGGTATCATTTCATAGCTCATCAAACCTTATATCATCTTGAACATTGTTAGTGACATTACCAATGTGAGCATAAACAGTCGAATTCTTCTTTTCAGGATAATAAACAGTTTCACTAAACTCTGGGGTCACTCTATTAGCAGTAATTAGTAGTTCTACTTTACTACCAACAGGTACTTCTTCTGGAATAGTAACTTTAATGTTGTGATTAAGACCTGACTTAGTCATAACACCATTTAAGTTCTTATTATAAACATTTGGGTTTGTTATTCTTATAGTATACCTAACTGTATCGTTATGACTTGGTAGGTCTACTGGTGAACTTAAGGAGACACCAAATAAATAGACACAGATTAATCTGTGTCTATTTATTTATGCAATAAAAAAATTGTATATGTTTGATATTGGGATATTACTGACAATCCGAAAAGTGAAGATTTCAAGGAGTTTCTACTTAAAAATAATATTGATGTAAATGTGTCTAATGCTAGAAACTATCTTGGATTAGCCTTTAACTTATTAAGTACATTATTGACGTTCGCTTTTATATTATTTCATGAGGCTGGGCATGCATTATCAGTTAAATTATTGACTGACAATGATGTTCCTAAGGTGACTATAATACCTTCGACTAGTGGAATAGGAGGGGTCAATATACCTAAAAAAATGGGACTGATTACTAAAGATGAACTATTAAACAATGTGAGAGTATTATATGCCGGAAGGGCTGCAGAACTTATATTGAAAAAAGATGAGGGTCAAATAACCACTGGAGC
>DUQY01000099.1 GCA_012837565.1 Bacteroidales bacterium
ACTTGGTATAATTGGTTTAGGTTTTCAATCCTTTGGCTTGGAATCAACAGGCATTTCTTTTTCAGGAGGCTATCGTTTCTACCGTTCACCTGATTACTATGTAAGGAATTTGAAATATGCTCATATACTAAAAGGAAGCTACGTAATGCCAAAGATAAAGATGTCAATAATGAATGCAACGGCAAACCATTATTACCAGGAAACTATTCCAGTTTATGATGCAAATGGAGTATTGCTGTTTAATGATTATATATACGGAGAAAGACCAATTAGCAGAAGTATAACATCCTTAAACCTAATGGTAGTTGGAGGAAAACAATGGGTATTTTCGAACCGGTTCCTAATAGATTGGAGCATTGGAATAGGATATAGTTTTTCAAATCTGAAAGGTGATGAAGCTATTGATTTCTACCAAGTAGTTCTATATGGAGCAGGAAGTAATATGACCTATACCTCTAGCCTAAAACTAGGATATCTATTTCATGACAAAAAACCAAAACCAACAGTAGTTTACCAGTAAAACAAAGTCTTAATTTATTATTTCTTCGTTTCAATTTACTAACTCTTCGTTTTAATTTGCTAACTCTTCGTTTTAATAAATTCTTTCAATGATTTATTTTTATTCATTCTAATTGTTTTTTATCTACCTTTGCAATCCTCAAAATCTCAAAATGATGTTTAAAAGTAGATTTGTAACAGCTTGCAGAGTCATAGGAATGCTTCTTATGGTTGAGGCAGGTTTTATGCTATCAAGCTTCTTTGTTGCACTTTTCTATAACGGCAACGATATCAAAGCTCTACTTATTAGCAGCATAATAACTTTTATTGTGGGATTTATTCTTAGGGTGCCTCTTCTCAAAAGCCCTATTATAAACATAGACAGACGACTTGGTTTCCTTGTGGTAGCACTTATTTGGATATTAATGACTATTTTCGGATCACTCCCCTATTATATTGGAGGTTATCTATCTTATACCGATTCTTTTTTCGAAACCATGTCAGGCTTTACCACAACAGGTGCTTCAGTAATTGCAGATATAGAGTCTATCCCCAAAGGAATAGTATTTTGGAGGAGTTTAACCAATTGGATAGGAGGAATTGGTATTGTTGTAATGGTTATTTCCTTTATCCCTTTTATTGGAGCAGGTGCAATGTCTTTGTTTTCTGCCGAAGTTCCAGGACCGTCGAAAGATAAACTCAGTCCCCATATTAAGAAAACAGGAAAAATCCTTCTTTCAATATATTTTTCGTTAACCGTCTTATGTATAATTAGCTTATTCTTTTCAGGGATGGATTTATTTGATGCTATTTGTCATTCATTTTCTACCCTTGCCTCAGGAGGTTTCTCAACAAAAAATGCATCCGGAGCAGCCTTTTCTCCCCTTACTCAATATGTTTTAGTTGCTTTTATGATTCCTGCTGGTACAAATTTCACATTAATTTACTATGCCACAAAAGGAGAATTTAAGAGAGTATGGCTTAATGAAGAGTTTAAGGCTTATATCCTAATAACTATATCAGCAACTTCATTAATAACATTTCTTATTTATGACCCTACATTGGGTCTAGAGACTTCATTTCGTTATGCACTTTTTCAAGTTTCAAGTCTTTCAACCTCAACAGGATTTGTAAACGCTAATTATACCGATTGGGCATTACCTGCGATCTTTATTCTTTATTTATTGATGTTCTCTGGGGCAATGAGTGGTTCAACGTCAGGAGGCTTAAAGATCATTAGAGTTCTTCTACTATTTAAGAACGCAATACATATTATTCAACATAGCAATAGTCCAAGAGGTTATCTGCCAGTGAAGTTTGAAAAAAAAGTAGTACCGCCAAACGTTATGAATAATGTAATGACAATATTTTTCCTATACATTACAACCTACGTTGTTGGAGTGTTGTTATTACTTCTTCTTGGTACTGAAATAGTAGCAGCTATGGGAGGTGCAGTTTCTTGCATGAGCAATATTGGTCCTGGACTAGGAAGTTGTGGAGGATTTGGCAACTATTCAGGCTTTTCCGATGCTACCACCTGGGTACTTTCTGCCCTTATGTATCTTGGAAGACTAGAACTAATAACAGTGTTTTGTTTATTTATGCCTGCTTTCTGGAAAAGATAAGCTTATTGTTATCCTCTTATATAAGGTCTGTGGCTATATAGTTGTATCTTTGTTTTTCCGAAAAAAAAAGAAAATGGAGAGAAGATTATTATTTAAAAGGAGGTTAGCAACAATTACCAGAGTATTAGGTATGCTTCTACTAGTAGAGGCAGGCTTTATGATAGTCAGTCTTTTGATATCTCTTATCTATAACGACAATAACTACCTAAGCTTACTTATTAGCTCATCCATAACCGCAGTCTTTGGCATAATATTTCTTATTCCCCTTCTTAGATACAAGAAGCTAAAAATAGATCGCCGCCTAGGGCTTCTAATAGTATCTTCAATTTGGATAGTGATGTCAATCTTTGGATCCTTGCCCTATATATTAGGGGGACATATAGAAAGCTTTTCGGATGCTTTTTTCGAAACCATGTCAGGCTTTACCACAACTAGTGCCACAATAATTCCAGATGTTGAATCACTACCCCAAAGCATACTTTTTTGGAGAGGACTTACCAATTGGATTGGTGGAGTTGGAATAGTTGTTATTGTCTTATCCTTTATCCCTTTTATTGGAGGAGGAGGCATGTCTTTGTTTTCGGCAGAAGTTGCAGGACCCTCCAAGAATAAACTATCACCCAGAACAAAGGAAACAGCACTAATAATCATCAAGATATATATTGCATTAACTATTATTGCAATGCTATCCTATTGGGCAGCAGGAATGAATTTCTTTGATTCTCTTGCTCATTCTCTTTCAACCATTAGTTCAGGAGGATTTTCCACAAAGAACGATTCCGTAAGTCAGTTCTCACCCCTTATACAATATGTTATTATTGTCTTTATGATAATATCGGGTATAAGCTTTCCACTTATATATTTTGCAATAAAAGGTCAGTTTCAAAAGCTATGGGACAACGAAGAATTTAAGGTCTATCTTGCAATAGTTTTAATAGGTAGCCTTGTTATTGGACTACTTATCTACGACCCCAACATTAACCTTGAAACCAATTTCCGACATTCCCTCTTTCAAGTATCTAGCATATTGTCTTCGGCAGGATTCATAAGCTACGACTATACCCTTTGGGTAACCCCTGCCACTTTCCTACTCTTTCTTCTAATGTTTTCAGGAGCCATGGCAAGTTCCACAACAGGGGGCTTAAAGCTTGTTAGGGTAATCATTTTATTTAAGAATGCAAATAACATACTCCAACGCTCCATTCACTCCAATGCTCATATACCAATAAAATTTGAGAAGAAAATACTAGACCAGCAAGTAGTAAATAACATACTCACCATATTCCTACTCTATCTCTTCACTTTCCTTATTGCCTCACTTCTTCTAATAGCACTAGGACTTGGTTTCTATGAAGCAATGGGTGGAGTTGTTTCTTGTCTTAGCACCATGGGAGCAGGCTTTGGAGAAATAGGAGCTTATGGTAACTACGCCGACCTATCACAAGCAGCTAAGCTAATATTTGCCACCCTTATGTATGTCGGAAGGTTAGAGCTAATAACAGTCTTTTGTTTGTTTATGCCTGCTTTCTGGAAAAACTAATATTAAGAAGTAAAAGTAAAGAAGTAAAAGCAAAGGGTAGAAGTGTGAATAATACAGAACTAATATCTGAAAATTAGGTTTGAAAACATTTTATTATTATTTTTGCTTACTTTTTATTAACCTTTGCTGTTAGTAGGTTACAAGGAATTATTAAATAAATATTACTACTATGAAAAAATCATTATTCATTATACTCGTTAGTCTTGGACTAGTTGTTCCTAGCATAGTAAGTGCTCAGACCTACCTTTTAGATAGTTTATCAAATGCTGTCACAATTTATAAATGTGAAGGGACTCTCTACGATGGTGGAGGAGCCGTAGGAAACTATAATAACAACACTAGCTATTGGAGAACGATTTGTCCCCCTACATCAAATAAGAAACTAACCTTAACTTTTGTAGAGTTTGATATTCATCCTTCCGATAAGCTTGAAATATATTCAGGAAAAGGTCTTAGTGTCTTGCCCCTTTATAATAGTAATTCTCAACCTTTTTTCACAAACCAAGAACTACTTAACCAAACAGTTCAACCTCATTTCACAGACACCACAGGTTGTCTTACGGTTCGTCTTGTTGCAGATTCACTAAACACTGCCCTTGGCTTTAAGGCAAATATAGAATGTGTAGACTTTTGTCAAGACTTGGTTGCTCAGCTAGATTCCTTTTTCACAAAAGTAGATGCACAAGGAAATATGCATAACATTCCAATCAAAGACATTACAGACACAATTTTTGCTTCTTCGGGCAACTATTCATTGCAACATTACAAGAGCATTGATATCTGCATGGGTGATTCAATAATACTTACTGCTAATCCATCGTTCATAAATATTCTTACACCAAATCCTCAATCCCCAAACAGTTGTCAATACAGTTGGTCATTTGGAAAAGGACAAACCCAAACAATAGATTATAATAATACCGTAGGACATAAGTTTACAAAAGGATCAGTATTAGACCTCAACCTTGTTGTTTACGATACTGTGACTAGGTGTTCAAGCACAAACAAAATAAATACAAAGGTTAGGATATCAATAAATAAAATAAGGGAAATACAAGAGGACTTAAAAGTATGCTCTGGAGAAGTTTTTTATCTATCAGTAGGGAACGAAGAAGGTAGCACTGCTTTAGTAGGTGATTATGATGAGGTAAGTAAATATGGTTATGAGGGAGCTGTTTTTATTCCTGACGGACCTAATTGTTCTCCTTTTTGTTTGGAAATACCTATAACAATTGATGAGTTTCCAACTAATGCATTAATAAAAACCAAAGATGACATATTAAGTATATGCACAAATATGGAACACACCAATATAGGAGACCTTAGCATAGAAGTTGTATGCCCAAATGGACAAAACACAATATTAAAGCATTTTACTCACGCTGGAATGGCCGACTTGGGACAAGCCATAAGAAATGACAATGGTTGTGACCCTGCAAATAACCCTCAAGGTATTGGCTGGACCTATTGCTATTCAAACCAACAATTAGAAAACCCTAGGGGAGTGATAAGCGGAAGCATGCCCTCACCAATTGACTCCACCGACATATACTCACTTAGTGGATACTTCCAAACTCCTTATCAGGATGCTACTAATTTAAATCGACCTACTCCAAGCACAGGATGGGAAGCTACTGACCTAAACGGATTCGAAACCTTAATTGGCTGTCCATATAATGGAGATTGGAAGCTTAAAGTTTGTGACCATTGGGGAGCTGATAACGGATATGTATTCTCATGGGACATTGAATTTGGTAGTGCAGATGCAGAAGCTATGAGCTTATCAAAAATAGACTCAATAAAACTAATCGGAGATTACATAACACCAATTACAGATAGTAAATTTGCAATTTCAATACCAAGACAAAGTCCAGGCACAATCAACTACACATTAGAAATAATAGATGATTTCGGATGCCTATGGGATACAATAATAGGAATAAAAGTATTACAAGGACCAATAGTTGACCTAGGGCCTAGAGATACTTCCATATTTGAACCAATGACATTAACATCACCATATTCAGAAGGCTACTCATATATGTGGTATCCAACAAACGACACAAGCAATACCATAACAACCCCACTTATAACAATCTGCGACTCAATTATGAACTATTACTTAGTAGTAAGCACAATGATGGAGGGAATACAATGTGCTGGAACCGATTATATCCAAATCCACAACAATCCAACACCTTTAACCCCAATGATGCTTCAAGGTAATGTTACCATAACAGATGAAGAAAGTAATATATTAATAACATGGGTATCCAATGCACTAAACTACGAAGTTTATAGAGATGATGTGTTTATGGCAATAGCAACCAGCCGAGTATATGTAGATAATACTATTGTAGAAGGAGAAACCTATTGCTACACCGTAAAAGCTGTAAACAACAACTGCGAGTCTTCAATAAGTGAACCAATCTGCAAATCAGCAATCGGGTTAAACGACCTATTAGATAATGAGCCAACAATTACCCTCTACCCTAACCCAACCTCATCAAAGGCCAACCTAAACCTAAAAGGACTAAGCACCAAAGCAGATATCCAGGTCTTAGACATACAAGGCAGAATACTTAAATCATATACCCTTAACCCTAATACCACAAGTTTAGAACTAGATCTCACAGACCTTTCAAAGGGATTATACCACCTAAGAATTGATACCAAAACAAATACCATTATCAAAAAGATAATAAAAAAATAAAGCCAAAGCCTGGTTATATAATTAATTGGTTAATTTAGAGACGTGATTATAATGATTACGTCTCTTTTTTGGTTTTATAGCTGTTATATTGAAATCTAATTTGAAAGTATAACGCAGAAAACAAGTACTGAATCACTGAAAGGATTATCCTGACTTTGACTAAGCGAGACCCAAAAATCTATGCCAGAAGTTATAATAGTTTTATATGGAGATTAATTGAAAAAAACAGTAAAAAGACTTGTCAAAATCAGGAGTAGATCTTTGTAAAAAAAGACTTGATATAAATTTTAAAAAGTGGGATATAAATTAAAAAAGGTGGGATATAAATTTGAAAAGACGGTGTCTAAATGAAACGCTGTTTTAAAAAAATGAAACGCTGTTTCAAGAAATTAAAACAGCGTTTCAGTAAATTATTATAGCGTTTTAATTTTGTCTCTTTTTAGGCCTTGTAGTTGTTTTCACATTTACAAGGCCTTTTCTATTAGATGTTAATTAGAATTATAGTTCTTTCTATCTTCTTGATCTGGTTGGAGAGGTTGTAGTTTTATTGCTCTCTTTAGTTTCAGTTCTTTTAATTTGAGTTGGGTTTGATTTAGTTTGAGTTTTCACTTCTCTGGTTGATGAATTAGAAGATGATTTTGTAGTTTCTCTTCTTGATGGTTGTATGTCTTTGATGTTCCTGCTGTCTCTCGAATCATTTTGATTTATAGTCCTGTTAGGAACTTGTTTTGTTGAGTTTTGTTTTGCAGGTTGATTCATCCTTCTATCATTTAAACCATTTGTTCTTCTTTGATCTGGGTCACCTACTCTGCGTTCATTAAGGTTCTGATTATTTTGTTTCGAATCGTTTCTTACGTCTCTATTCCCTTCTTGAGTTCTAACGCCTTTGGCTGCTTCTCTTGTTCTCACTACTTCTTCTATTTTTTTAGGTTCTTGTAGTTTGATTGTACCTCTTTGTGCCTCTGGTGTTGCTTGTTTATAGTCTTGTGATCTTGAACGGTTGTTTTCTATTAGTTTTGTATTAGTTCTAAGGTTATTGTCGTTAAAGCTTACACTCTTATTGTCTTTTCTGAAAGTTTCTTCCATATTAGACTCTGTAGGTAGTTCTGCTATTAATGTTATCTCTTCTTTGTCAAAATACTTTTCTGTATCTATGTTCTTGAAGCTTGCATCATCTCTTAGGTGTCCTGTTTGTGCTCCGCCTGTTGATGGTTTATTAGGGTCAAATGATTGTGTTCTTCCATTTCCTCCTCTGCCATCATTATAGGTAGTTGGCCTATTTGGGTTATAGTTATTATTGCTATTGTTTGAGGTGTTATAATAGTTGTTATGCGAGGTATGGTAGTAGGTGTTATAGTAGTTATTGTAGTTTCCGTAATAGTTTCCTCCTCCATAATATCCACTATAATAAGGGTTATAGCCGTAATTTCTACTCCATCCGTAGTTTTCGTAATAGTAGTAATCCCAATATGAATCACATCCGTCTATTACTCTTAGTGCATATTCTCTTGCTTTGATTGAGTATTGTACTGCTCTTCGGTAGTTGCGGCGATGGAATTGGTCTTGTGCGTATTCGTTATAATATACTGCACGTGAAAGGTAGGTGCCTGACCAATAACCGTAATAATTTGCTATTGAGTATGCTTCGTCTATAATATAAGCTGTCTTATTGATGGTTTTTCTTGCTTGGTGTCTGTTGTATCCATAATAAGACGCCTCTGCTGTGAAGCTGATAGTAAGAAAAGCTATTATTATAAACGCTAATCCTGCTAGTTTTCCTGTTTGTCTTGATTGAGCTTTCATGATATTTTGTGTTAAGTTGTTTCTTTACTCTATTACCAAACAAATTGCGTGCCAAAGTGTTTTAATGATAATTCCTTAGAGTGTTTTATAGGCAAATAGACTTGAAGTCGCAATAGGTGCAGTTATGCTTTTCTTGTTGATAATGCGTATTTTCGGTTTTAGAAATCATATCTTTTATGCAATCATTCAAGTTGTTTGCAAATTCTTTTTCGTAGTCTAAGAAGTTATCCACTATTATTTGTTTTTTTGAATCTTCATAGCTCTTTAATTCAATTTGACTTGTATAACCATCTATAATGGATTGTTTTATATAGAGAATTTCTGGATTTATTATGTCGTAGGAAAGTCCATGAAGCATTTTATCAAAGGCTGCATTATTGAATATTAGCCATGAATAAACGAAGGCTTGTAGTATGTAATCATTTCTTTTTGGATTGTCGCCTTCATAAAAGAATACCTCATCGAAATGAACTGCTTCTTTTTTCTTATCGTTTGTCTTATAGTCTAATACCCTAATAACCTTTTCGCCTTTATCATTTACCTTGTAGTCTATCCTATCTATATAGCCTCCAATATTTATTGATTTACCTTCTACAATAATTGGTTTAATAAATTTCTCTTCAAGGGCTATAATATAAAATGGTGCATATGCCTTATCTAATTTCACAAGCTGTTGCATGTACTTAGATAATATGGTTAGTTTTATCTTGCTTATCTGATTATATTCTATATCTGGAAGGGTTCTATATGCCTTCTTAAGGAATACTTTCTCGTAGTTGTTTTTTACAATTAAGTCAATGTGTTTTTCCTGTCCTTCAATATCAGATTCATAAATCTTTCTTGCCTCTATATCGCTCAATCCTTTTTCTTTCTTTGCCTTAATTATATTATTATAAAACTCTTTGGCAGAGTCGTGAAATATTGTACCAAACACATTGTCTTGTAATTCCTCCTCAAAGTCTTCTATTGTTTCAAGGTTATAAATATGTTTAAAGAAGAACTTCAACTCGCAGTTTAAATAATCGTTTATATAGGTTGGCGAAAGGAATCTCTTTTCAGACTTCTCTAATACTTTTTTTATATATTCTTGGCTTTTCTCTACATTAATATCTTGTGGTATTGAAGACTGTATATTTGAAATTAAGGTTTTATAAGTAAATTCCTTTCCTGATTCAATTCTAAGTTGCTGAAGAAAACGAGACATTTCCTTAGGCTTAACATTTGTTGTGTTAGCATTATAGAGGAAGTGAATGGAAGAGGAATGATGGAAGAGACGGTAGAAATAATATGCAAATACTGCAATCTTTCTTTCAATGGTTGTTAGGTTATATGCCTTTCTGATGGTAAAAGGAATAAAGGAATTATCTTGAGAAACATTAGGCAATACATCATCATTGGTTGAAAGAAAAAGAATATGCTTAAAATCCAAACTCCTTGTTTCTAGTAGTCCCATTATTTGAACGCCATTTATTGGGTCACCCTCAAAAGGAATCATTATGGAGCTTAGTTGCAGTCTTATTGTTTGGTATAGCAAATTGCCCTCTATGGTAATATTATTACTTTGAAATAAATCCTTTAAGTTATTTATAACACCTGAAAGTCGGAATATGGTTTCGCTAAGCACCTCTTCAATACCGTTATTCCCTTTACTATCTTTTTCTGTGCTAATATTTGTTTTAACTATAATTCTTATGATTTCCTCAATGGAAGAAAGAAGGTCTTGAGGACTTATTTGAGGTTTAAGAAGATGAGATAATTCTCCAAAAGATTCTATTTCTTCTTTATTTAGAGAGATTGCGTTATTATCAATTAGCTTAGCAATGATTTTGTTGTATATGCCATTGAAATATGTATGCTGAACAAAAGGAAGTATATGAATTAGGCGTAAATTGTTTTTCCTGCTTAGAGAAGATTGTAATTTTAGGTAATGGTCGATAAGGGAATATAATGAAGTAGCAACGAATTTATAGCCCATAGTAATGTTAACCATAGTTTTCTCTTTTCCTATTTGCTCTGGAAGAGCAGAAAGCACCGAGGGTAGTAGGTCTTCATTGCAGAGAACAATTGCAATATCACTTTGTTTTAAGTTTTTGTCTTTCTCAACTAAGTCTTCAAGCCAATTATTGATATATCCTACTTGTGAGTTTTCATTAGTGGTTGAAATGATCTCTAACTCTTGTCTTTTGCTTAAGATAAGGTTTGTGTCAGTAGAGTAGTCCTCAGGGTTAGGGAATATTTTAAGGTTTTCTCTTATAAATAAACCAGCCTCTTGAGAGGGGTTATCATTATAATAATTGTCATAATCCCAGTAGAAACGAGTTTCGTAATTAGACTTAAGCCAAGAGAAAACTCCTTTTTCAACATTGTTTAATACATTAAACCCAATAATGCAATAAGACCCATCGCCAATCTTGTCTGACTCTTTAAGCCTTTCCACCAAGTCTCTATATAGCATACCAGAATAACCAACGCCCAAAGCTTTAAGCTTTTCTTTGTATTTATTGTAAATTTCCAGCAAGCAGTTCCAAACATAAACAAACCTTTTTTTGATTTCAGATGGGGCATCAAGCTTAAAGCAACCTTCGAAGAAACCATTTAATAATTCCTTCTGCTCTTGACTTAAGAACTCAAACTTGTTTTCTAAGTCTTTGTAATTCTCAATATTTGTAAATACCTGCTCTGCTGAGGCAAGGTTTTTGTCTATATCATCGAAATCTCGTAGAATTGTTTGTCCCCAAAAATAGAAATGCTCAAAAGATTCTTTCTCCACCTGGGGCTTATCACGATAATAAACCTCAGAATAAACTTCATATAAATAGTATATTAGAATTAGCTCTTGGGCTTCAACCAGCTGTGAATACTTACCTACAAAATCATTAATAGTGTAGTACTCTGGTGAGAAGAAAGGTTTCTGCAAATGCTCATAAAGAACCTCATTAAAGAATACCTTAGCTCTTTTATTGGTAAAAATAATATTTAAATTTTGAAAGTCATTATTATAGTGCTCAGAAATATTCTTAGCTACCGAACAAAGAAAAGAGTCATTAACCATAGTTACTATCTTAGAGTTTAACAAAATACAATAATCAATATACCTCTACTAATTCAGAAGTAAATTCATTCTCTTTAAAACTAACAAACCAAAGGTAGGATTTGATATTTTTAAAACCTATTTCTTCCAATAAGGATTTATATTCATTTATTTGCAAGCTATAAAGCTCAAGGCTGTTCTTGGAAGATGCAAACTTATAGTCAACAATAACAGCCTCTTTTTTCTCAGATATCATAAGCCTATCAGGACGCCTTGAACTTATTATATCTTTGTCCTTAGTAATAATATCTACTTCGTTCATAACCCTATACGTTCCATCGAACCAAGACTCTACT
>DUQY01000100.1 GCA_012837565.1 Bacteroidales bacterium
GATAGTAATTTCGTATCAGGAGGAATAACTAATGAAAACCCAGAACTATTTGCAATTATTTCAGATGAAGTTCCAATTAATACCTCTAGCAGTGTTATTATATCTGCAACCTTAGATAATGCAGCCAACACATTTATTCTTAATGACTACTTCGTTCAATCAGACACCGACCCAAACAAAGGATATATTAATTTCCCATTTACACAACTTAACGAAGGAGAACATACCCTTACATTAATTGCAAGAAACATACTCGACCTTTCTTCAAGTGCTACAATAACCTTTAATGTTGTTTCGAAGAATAAAGAAACATACGCAAACCTTAAAAACTATCCTAACCCATTCTCTGGCACAACAAATTTCTATTTAGAACATAACCAAAACCAAGAGATTGTTAGTGCTGAAATACATATTTTCAACACAACAGGAAAGAGGGTTAAAACAATAAAGGTTAATAATCCATCCAATGGCTATACCATTGGGCCTATTCAATGGGATGGGACTACTGATGGAGGACAAAAGCTTCAAGCAGGTATATATATTTACAGAATGCTAATTAATAAAGAAAACTCAAAAGAGTATTCTAAATCTCAGAAATTAGTAATTATTTAAATCCTAAATTATAATATTAACTACTTATTATCGTTTAATTGAATTAAATCAGGAAACAAAGAAATGGAAAGAACAAAAGGCAGACAAATATCTTATTGGATTTTAATTACTCTACTTTTTTTGGGAGTAAAAACCTCAGAGGCTCAAAACTCTACCAAAGGTGGCTTAGATAATAATAACATCAATGAAACCATACTTCGTCAAAAAGTTGAAGATGGTGCAAGAGTTATTAGCACAGGAGTTCCTGTTTTATTAATTTCTCCAGACTCACGTGCAGGATCAATGGGAGATGTTGGAGCTGCATCAACACCTGATATTAATTCAATACATTGGAATGCTGCAAAGTTAGCTTTTATTGAAAAACAATCTGGAATTTCATTCACCTATACCCCTTGGCTAAGAGACTTAGTTGGAGACATAGACCTTTCATATCTTGCAGGATTTTATAAAATTAATGATAGAAATGCTATTGGAGCTTCTCTCACATATTTCTCTTTAGGAGGCATAGACTTTTATGATGTAAATGGAGAATCAAAAGGTAATTTCAAACCTAATGAGCTAGCTTTTGATATGGCATATTCTATGAAGCTTTCAGAAAAGTTCTCTGCATCGGTTACTGGTCGCTATATACGTTCAGACTTAACCCAAGGACAAAACTCAGGAACAGCAACAACACACGCCGCAAATGCTTTTGGAGCAGACTTAGGACTGTATTTTCAAGATGAAATAAAATCGGAACTTAAATCATCTTATGCAATTGGCCTTCAAATAGCTAATCTTGGCTCAAAGATATCTTACTCAGAAGCAATTGAGAAAGAATTTCAACCAGCAAACCTAAGGCTAGGAGGAAGATACACAATGGACTTCAATTAGTTCAACACCCTTTCCTTTATGCTAGACTTCAACAAAC
>DUQY01000101.1 GCA_012837565.1 Bacteroidales bacterium
AGATAATGGATTGCTCGTTGGCTTCTGTTGAGGTTTTAATTCACAGAGCCAAGAAATCAATAAAAAATAAAACAGATATAATATATGGAAACGTTATTGAAGAAGGATAGAATACAAGAAGTTAATCCTTATCTATTCCAAAAGATTCAAACCAAGATTAACAATCAGCATACAATAAGCTTTATTCCTTCTTGGGGATTGAATGCATTAAGATTAAGCATAATCACATTAGCCCTATTAATGGGGTTCAATATATATTCAACTTATAGTTCTAGTTCAGATGTTTCTCAAATTGCAGAAACCAATTCTTATAAGAGATTTGTTGAAGATTATCATTTTGAAGCCCTGTCAAGTCTTTATCCTGTTGAACTTTTAAGCGAAGAATAGATTATGAAGAAAAATTATTTTATAACATTGATCGTAATTGTTGGTGTATTACTAATAGTTAATATATTCTTTTTATTAAATAATAGGGGTTGCACCTGTGTCCCAAATGTAGATCCAAAAACAGAAAACATAGACTCTAACTGCTATGTATCTAAAAAACTTGACTTAGATGAAGAACAATCTGCAAAATACGATATTATAAAAAAGAAGCACCAAGCAATTGCCTTAAGAGCTATTGATAGCCTACATGTTAGTCAAGAAATACTAATGGATTATCTGGCTTCCAATAGTGATGATACTAAGGTAGAAGAGCTTGAAAACAAGATAACAGAATTTCAAAAAATACTTCTTCGCCAGCATATTGAACAATACCAAGACTTAAAAGAAATTCTTAAACCCTCACAAGTAGAGCCTATGAATAAGTTGTTTAAAGGCTTATTTGTTTGCAAACCGAGTTGTGAGCATACTAGCGAAGGGTGTGCTACGAATCATAAATAATTGGCTCTAATCCTTAAAGCCATATAGTTTAAACTTAGGATTTAGTTTTAGATAGAGACCAAAGGAAAACTCTGAAAAACCATTACTAATTATTGGTTTGTATAAAGTTCTATATCCTGTGAAGGGGAAATAAGATATTATATTAAATTCCAAGCCTAGTGAATAATTAGGCTTTTCTTTATATACATATTCCAAGTGAGTATAGATAAGCTTAATCTTATTGAAAATCATATTCTCTGTTGATGTTGAAATATTGATGAAGTTAGGAGCCCCAAAGATTGACATAAAGCCTTCACATGCCCAATATGAGATATCCAAATGAAGTCCTTTCCCTCCAATACCAACTTTTGAATAAACTCCATATCCTTTTTTATAAAGGCTATTTGAACCTCCATTTTCCGTAAATCCAGCATAGGATAATTCAAAATTAAGATATTCAATCAACTTGTTTATTTTATAATTAAATCCTAAGCCTGCAGAATAATTGCTCCATGTTTGTTGTAAATCGTATGAAAGACTATCTAATTCTCCACCCCTATGCTGTGCAAGAAACTGAATAGGAGCATAGATTTGAAGTTTATTATCGGGGTTAATGATATAAGTCTTTGTGGAGTATCCAAATGTAAAAACCTCTTTATGGGTATCAGTCTTAAACATAAAACTCTGCCAATTAATCCAAAGGTCAGATTTGAAATACTTATTATCGTATAATAATTGAACTCCTGCTTCTGGGTCAGAGCTAAGATATAATTCAGGATTATATAAAGGATAAATTAAGTTATGGCTATTATTAATATATAGGTTGCCAAAAACTATATTAAGATTCTCTTTTAGCATAATTTGAGCTCGGAAATAAGGTAGAAAATGAAACCCTTTCTGATAATCGTTAGAGTTCCAAGCAGGAATATCCATATATGAATAGCAAGGATAGGTGTTTGCTCCCCAATACTTGAGTAAACTGATACCAGCTTCTATTAATATATTATTATCTAATACCAAGGATAGTTTAGGATTAATCCTAAAACCAGGAAGAGTATAACCCCTAGTTTTAACAGAAGAGAACTCATTGTTTTTAAAAAAGTTTAAGTTATCAACAACTAAATATAGATTTTTGCTCTCAAGAGAATCTATATTAGGATTTTCATACACCATTTCATTAACTTGTCCAAAGCTGGAAAAGGGAATTAGGAGGATGAAACTTATAATAATATATCTAATTCTCTTTCTCATATAAATCAAACGACTGTGTTTCTAGGTCTACCTTTTTATAGTTCATCTCTTCAAAGCTATAACTATATTCCTTTCTAATCAATAAGTACTGTCTTTGGTTATCTGGGTTTAAATCCATTGATATATCATGAAACCTTGCATAGTAGGCAAATAAGGAATACTCTTCTCTCATTTGATTTGTAACACTTATAATAGATTTTTGAGGAAGCTTTTTTGCAATCACGTCCATATCTGATAATAGTTTTGCATCTCTACCATCTTTACCAATAAATAAAAAACCAAATGAAATTGATACAACTAAAAGACATATTGAAACGTATTTGAAGATTGAGAACCCTTTTGATTTTAGGTTTAGCTTAGAGCTTAGTTCATATATATATTCATCAATTAGGGCAGACAAGGCAATTGCAGCAAAAGGGAATGCAGTTAGAATATAGAAACCACTTTGTTTCATACTAACCATTACAGGTAAAACAGCCGTTAGAGAAAATAGAAACATCATTAATGCCTTCTTATTGTTTTCCTTATTCTTGAATATTGTTATTTTCCATTTCAACCTTAGAATAATTTCAAATAAACCAATTATTATTATTGGGATAAGTAGTTCTCGTAAGAACCTCCAGACAATATAGAAACGAGAGTTTACTGTTACAGCATTTTCTATGCTTCCCATTATTTGTGTTTTGAAATAATGATTAAAGTAATCCATAACTTCGGGTGAAGAATATATTGGAATAATGATTGGAGCTATTGATATTATTAAGATTAACATTGTGTCAAAGAACATTCTTTTAAACGCAGTGTCTCTTATTACAAGCCAATAAACAAAAGGAAAAGATAGGGGAAAGAATGCAACAAAACCTTTAATACTAAAACCTATTGCAATTGAAATGCCTGCCAAGAATAGAAATACTAATCTTTTGTTCTTTAGTGAGTATAAATAAAATAGAACAGAAAAGGAGGTGAAAATTATTAGGGCGTTCTCTATCATGTTATTTGTAGCAGACCAAGTTATTAGAGGAATTAAAACAAGAAATAATAATGGCAGAAAGCCAGACTTTAAATCCAGTCTCTTATAGGTTTTAATTGTTATTATGCCTGTTAATACTATACATAAAACAGAAAATAACCTTTCAACCAAGAAGCTTGTTCCAAAAATTTTAAAAATCATTCCTTGAAGGAAAAAGAACATTGGAGGGTGAGATTGAAAATTAAGCAGAAAGGTTTCAGAAAAGACAGGATAAAGAAACGAACCTTCTCCAACAGCAAAGTTTTTTGAGAGAACTGCGTAAATGATTCCGTCCATAAACATTCCTCTTGTGAAAAGGAAAGGGCTAATCATTAATAAAAATATGGAAATGACAATAAAGTAAAAAGGTAGGTCTTTCTTCATTTTCAAAGTATATACATTGATATAATAAGATGCAAATGTACAAAATTAAAATTTTATTACTTCATTTTAAATACTATCTTTGCAAATCTAAACTATTGATTGATGAAATTTTCTATTATAATTGTTAATTATAATGTCGCTTATTTTTTAGAGCATTGCTTGTATTCTGTTCGGAATGCTTGCAAGAATATTGACGCAGAGGTATTTGTTGTAGATAATAACTCCGTGGATGACTCTAACGTAATGCTTAAGGAAAAGTTCCCAGAGGTAATCCTAATAGCCAATAAAGATAATGTTGGTTTTTCGAAAGCAAATAATCAAGCCATAAGAATAGCAAAAGGAGAGTATATCCTACTTCTTAATCCAGATACAGTTGTTGAGGAAGATACCTTTGAGAAATGTATTGACTTTATGGACTCTCACCAAGATTGTGGAG
Organism: Bacteroidales bacterium; assembly: GCA_012837565.1. GTDB lineage: Bacteria > Bacteroidota > Bacteroidia > Bacteroidales > P3 > UBA10566. The sequence goes on from DUQY01000101.1 coordinate 3,945, forward strand.
GATTGGGCGTAAAGATGATTGACGGAAGAGGAAAGTATTTACCAGAAAGCAAGAGAGGGTTCCCTAGTCCTTGGGTCTCTTTCTGCAAGATGAGCGGCCTAACCATGCTTTTCCCAACATCCAAACGCTATGCAGGTTACTATATGGGGCATCTTCCAGATGATAAGACTAATGAGGTAGATGTTTTGGCAGGAGCCTATATGCTACTTAGGAAAGAATGTTTGGATAAGGTTGGAATTTTGGACGAGGATTATTTTATGTATGGTGAAGATATTGATTTATCATATAGGATAACCAAAGGCGGATACAAAAACTATTATTTCCCAGAGGCAAGAATAATTCACTATAAGGGCGAAAGCACAAAGAAAGCCTCAATAAACTACGTCTATACTTTCTATAATGCAATGGCTATTTTCGCTCAAAAGCATTTATCAACCAAACAAACAAAGCTTTTCACTAAGTTTATAAAGATAGCAATATGGCTTAGGGCAACAATGTCGTTTTTCACAAGGATATTTAAGAACCTATTACTCCCTGTTTTAGACTTCCTATTTGTTTATCTATCATATTATTTATTAGTAGGTTGGTGGAGTAATAATATATGGAGTGATGCAGAATACTACCCTCCTCAATATATACAATTAGTCGTCCCTATATATATTTTCATCTGGCTTTTCTCAATTTATCTCTCAGGTGGATATTCAAAACCAATAAGGATACCCAAGATAATCTCAGGCCTCTTCTTTGGAATGATTACTATACTTGTTTTCTATTCCCTTCTTCCTGATTATTTAAGATATTCGAGAGCTTTGGTTTTGCTAGGAGCTGTCTTATCGCTATTTGTTATAATAATAATACGTTTTGTATATACTTACCTATCAACAGGTTCTTGGACTTTGAAAACAAGCCAATCAAAACGCTATGCCATTATTGGCGACGATAAAGAAGCGGTTAGAGTTGCTCAACTTCTTAGAACAACTGATGCCATGGCGGAGTTTATAGGTTTGGTTGAAGAGGAAGAAACAGAAAACTCTAATCCCAATTTTATAGGTAATAGCTCTCAGATTAAAGAGATTATTAAAATATACAAAATCAATGAACTAATATTTTGTGCAAAAACTCTTAGCCAACAAAACATAATTAGCATGATGGCAGAGCTTCAAAGCTCAAATGTTCACTTTATTATTGCTCCTCCTGAAACAGATTTCATTATTGGAAGTAATACCATAAATACCCCAACCGACCTATATGTTGTGTCGGTTAATTCAATCTCAAGCGAAGATAGTAAAAGAGAGAAAAGATTATTAGATATTTCTCTTTCAACACTTGTTTTAGCATTTTCTCCAATCCTATTTCTCTTCCTTAAACAACCTTTTGGATTATGGAGAAATGCGTTTTTAGTCCTCTTTTCACAACGAACTTGGGTTGGATATTCAAACCAAGACCTAAAAGACAATAAAACTCTTCCTAAAATCAAGAAAGGGATTCTTTGCACAAAAGATTCCATAGCCAGCAAGGCTTTTGAACCAAATACCTTACGCCGCTTAGATTTATTATATGCACGAAACTACTGCTGGCAAACAGATTTGAACATATTCTTAAAAGCTTTCAGACATATAGGACGAAAATAATGACCTGTAAAATTTGCATATAAACCAAATAAGTTTATATTTGCAGTCATCATTTAATACTATTGTACTATGAATAGATCAGAAGAATTTATGGAGTTAGAGCATCGTTATGGAGCTCATAACTATCACCCCCTCCCCGTTGTTTTGGCAAAAGGAGAAGGTGCTTTTGTTTGGGATGTTGAAGGAAAGAAATACTTTGATTTCTTATCAGCATATTCCGCAGTTAACCAAGGACATTGTCATCCGAAAATTGTGAAAGCTCTTTGTGATCAAGCACAAACCCTAACCCTTACCTCAAGAGCTTTTTACAACGATTGCTTAGGTCCTTACGAAAAGTACATAACCGAATATTTTGGCTATGACAAAGTGCTACCAATGAACACAGGTGCTGAGGCTGATGAAACAGCTCTTAAGCTTACTCGTCGTTGGGGATATAAGGTTAAGGGAATTCCAGAAAACGAAGCAATAATAATTTGCTGTGAAGGAAACTTCCACGGAAGAACAATCACCATCATTTCTATGTCAACCGATCCTGATTCTTACGGTCAATTCGGACCATTTACACCAGGATTTGTTAAGATTCCATATAATGATACAAAAGCTTTGCAAGAAGTTTTAGAAAAACACGGCGATAAGGTTGCAGGATTCCTTTTAGAGCCAATTCAAGGAGAAGCAGGAGTGTTCCTACCTGACGAAGGTTACTTAAAAACTTGCTATGATTTATGTAAGAAACATAATGTCTTATTTATTGCTGACGAAGTTCAAACAGGACTTGCAAGAACGGGAAAGTTACTTGCATGTGACCATGAAGGAGTGCGTCCAGATATTGTTATTTTAGGGAAAGCACTTTCAGGAGGTGTTATTCCAGTTTCGGCAGTTCTTGCAGATGATGAAATAATGCTAACCATAGGACCTGGCGAACATGGCTCAACCTTTGGTGGTTTCTGCCTGGCAGGTAAGGTAGCTGTTGCAGCACTTGAAGTAATTAAGGAAGAAAACCTTGCTGAAAAATCAGAATACTTAGGCAAGATATTCCGTGAAGAAATGGGCAAAGTAAAATCAGAAATGATTGAACTTGTTCGTGGAAAAGGCTTATTGAATGCAGTAGTTATTAGACCTAAAAATGGAAAACAAGCTTGGGATGTATGTATGAAGATGCGTGATATGGGCTTGCTTGCAAAACCAACTCATGGACATATTATTCGTTTTGCTCCACCACTGGTAATAACCGAACAAGAGCTAAGACAAGCAATTGAAATAATAAAAGAAGCAATTCTATCTTTCGAATAATAGAACTTGTTTAAAATCTTAAAGCGCCTATTTCTAATAAAGATAGGTGCTTTTTCTTTTGGCTAAAAATGAAACGCAGAGACAGAAAAATGAAACGCTGTAATAAATTATTGAAACGCCACTTTAAAAAATTAATACGCAGAAAGAATTTCTTAATACGCAGAGTTAGTAAAATGAAGTTTTATTTTATTTATTTTCGTCGAAAATTTGGTAGTTAAAAAAAAAGATGTAGATTTGCAGAATAATTAATAGAGCTATTAAACAAGTCTATTAACAAATTTAATTAGTCAAAAGATAATATAATGGCAAAGCATAAAGATGAAAAAGAGGGAATGGAATTGTCTATTCTTAATGTAGCGGATGAATTGTTTATGGAAAAAGGATATAATGGGGTTTCAACAACAGAGATTGCTCAAAAGGTTGGTTGTAACCAAGCCCTTATCCATTATTATTATAGAACTAAGGCTAATTTATTTCAAAAAGTATTTGAGAATAAGCTAAGGTTTTTGATATCTCTTTTCGAAGTTAGTGAGTATGAAGGTCTAAGTTTTGAAGATAAACTTAAAATGAGGATAGAATCTCATTTCGATGCCTTGGCTCAAAACCCTAAACTTCCGATGTTTGTTTTGAATGAACTTAAGAACAACCCTATAACAATAGATTTAATAAGAGAAACGTTTAAAAACAATGTCCCTTACCTAACAGGTAGCCTTGAAAAGGAATTACAAGAAGAATATAAGGCAGGAAGAATTAGAGAGATCTCTGCCCTTGATTTGATGATAAATATAACATCTCTAAATATCTTCACCTTCCTAACCCTTCCAATTATGGAATATGTATTTGGTTTGGATGAAGAATCAACTAATATGCTTTTTGAGATAAGAAAAAAAGAAATAGTAATAACAGTATTAAACAGTATTAGACCTATTAAGGACTCAAATAAATAAATCATATATAAAATGAAAAAAACATTTTTATTTTTATTAGTCTCCATTATATCCACTATGGCTTACTCGCAAATTTCAATGGAATATTGCCAAGATAAAGCCAAGGAGAACTATCCAACATTTAGAAATACAGGCATTTTGGAAAAGACCTCAAAGTATTCAATTAACAATGCTAACAAGAACTACTTCCCACAGCTAAACCTATCTGCTAAGGCAAGTTACCAATCAGATGCTACTACCATTGATATAGTCTTTCCTATTCCAATAGACCTTGAATTGCCCAAGATATCAAGGGATCAGTATCAGGCAGTATTAGAACTTAGCCAGTTGATTTGGGATGGAGGAGCTACCCAAGCTAAGAAAAAAGAGATTAAAGCAGAGTTTGAAACCAAGAAAGCTAGTCTTGAAGTTGAGCTATACACTCTTAGAGATAGGGTAGCTAATATTTATTTTGGCATTCTTAGCATTAAGGAACAAAAGAACCAAGCCCTATTAATGGAAAGCGAATTAGGGAGAAACTATAACCAGATTTCAGCTTTTATGGAAAGTGGCTTAGCAAATGAATCTGATTTAGATTTAATAAGAGTTGAGCAGCTAAACCTAAGCCAAAGGATAACTGAAATTGAAATTATGGAGAAATCTTATATAAGGATTTTGTCATTAATGATAGGAGAGGATATAAAAACTGATATAGAATTTCAAGAACCAAATCTAATTACAAGTAATTTGAAGGATGAGATAAGAAGACCTGAATTAGCTGCTTTTGAATCACAAATTAAGTTATTAGAGCTTAAAAACAAGATGATTAATGCACAATCCTACCCTCACGTTGGTTTTTTTGCACAAGGAGGATATGGAAAACCAGCACTTAATATGTTTAATGAAGAGGCTGATTTCTTTGCAATAATTGGTCTTAGGATGAATTGGAATATAGGCAGCTTCTATACCATGAAAGATAATAAAAGGATAATTGAGACTAATAAAGAATTAATAAATACTAATAAGGGAGCATTTGTTTTAAATACAAATCTTCAGAAAGAAACCCAGAAATCAGATATTCAAAGGTTAGAAAAGCTTGTTTCATCTGATAAAGAAATCATAGTACTTAGAGAAAGAATTAAGAACTCATCTCAGTATAAAATGGAAAACGGAACAATTAGCACAAGCGATTATATAAAGGATGTCAACGCTTTTGATATGGCAAACCAAAATATGATACTTCATAAAACACAGTTACTAATGTCGATTTATAAATACAATAATATAATAAATAGCGAAAATGAAAAATAGATTATTATTAATACCAATATTGATATTGTTTGCCTCTTGTGCTAACGGTACCAAGGATTTTGATGCATCAGGCGTCTTTGAAGCTAAGGAAATAATAGTGTCCTCTGAGGTTAATGGAAAAATACTTTCTCTTAATATTGAAGAAGGGCAAGAGCTTGAACAAGGTCAAGAGTATGGACTTATAGACACATTGCAACTTTATTTGAAAAGACAACAGCTCCTGTATTCAATAGAGGCAATAGGTGGCAGGGCAATAGATGTTAATACACAAATTGCAAGTCTTAAAGAACAGATAAGCAAAATGAAGGTTGAGAAACAAAGAATAGAAACTCTTTTGAAGAAAAATGCTGCCAATCAAAAGCAGTTAGATGATATAAATTCTAATATATCTGTTGCAGAAAAGCAATTACTAGCACAGGTTTCTTCATTCGAAAAAGGGAATAAATCCATTAGCTCGGAAGAGTCTTCATTTAGAGTACAGGTTTTGCAAATCAACGACCAATTGGAGAAATGCAAGATAAAAAGTCCTATAAAAGGTAGGGTGCTACTCAAATACTCAGAACAAGGAGAGATATTAGGAGTGGGAAGACCTATATTCAAGATATCAGATGTAGATAATATGATACTAAGGATTTACATCACCTCTTCCCAGCTAACACAGGTAAAACTTGACCAAGAAATAAAAGTATTTGCAGATTTTGGCAAGGAAAGAAAAGAATATAAGGGGAAAATATCGTGGATAAGCTCAAAGGCAGAATTTACTCCAAAATCAATACAGGTAAAGGATGATAGAGATAATTTGGTTTATGCTGTAAAGGTTATGGTGAAAAACGATGGCTATTTGAAAATAGGAATGTATGGTGATGTTAAGCTATGAAAGCATTAACTATAAACAATATATCGAAGTCTTATAATAAGAAAACTGCTTTAAAGAATATAAGTTTTGAAGTAGATAAGGGAGAGATATTTGGCATAATAGGACCAGATGGAGCAGGGAAAACAACGCTTTTCAGAATACTAACAACCCTACTTCTTCCAGAGACAGGAAAAGTAAATATAGGGGACTTAGACTTAGTTAAAGACTATAAAAAGATAAGAAAGATATTTGGGTATATGCCAGGCAGATTCTCATTATACCACGACCTTACGGTAGAAGAAAATCTTGAATTCTTTGCAAGTGTTTTCAGCACAACGGTAGAGGAGAACTACGATTTAGTAAAAGATATATATAGCCATATTGAACCTTTTAAGAAGAGAAAGGCAGGAGCTTTATCAGGAGGTATGAAACAAAAATTAGCACTATCATGTGCCCTAATTCATAAGCCTCAAATTCTTTTCTTAGATGAGCCAACCACAGGAGTTGACCCTGTAAGTAGGAAAGAGTTTTGGCAGATGCTTAAGAATCTTCAAAAACAAGGACTAACAATAATAGTTTCAACCCCATATATGGACGAGGCAATACTTTGCGATAGAATTGGCTTAATAAATAATGGAGAGTTTTTAGATATAGATAAACCAGAGAATCTAATAAAGAAATTTCCTAAGAAGCTCTATGCAGTTGAGGGCGACAATATGCCAAAACTATTAAAAGAACTAAGAGGAAATGAAAATGTCTACACATGCTATTCCTTTGGTGATTCATGCCATATAACCCTTAACGATGAAACAATAGAAAACAATTATAAAGAAATAACCCCAACAATAGAAGATTATTTTATCCTACTGCTAAAATAAAAACCAAAAGTCTCCCACTACAAATGGACAAAGTCTCCCAGTGGGAATGGATGAACTTGAATAATAAAAATAAAAAAACTAAATTTAATATTGTGATAACTAAGAAACGATTAAAGAAGATTATGATAACTACAATAATTATAATTACAATAATATTACTAAGTCCTGTTTTTTATATGCATCTACCTTTATTTGGACAAGAAGCCTCAGGGACAAGATTAGAGAGAATGGAAAAGTCACCTAATTATAGAGATGGTCAGTTTCATAACCTAAGCCCCACAAATATGATGGTTGATAATAAGGGAATGAGGGAGATGATGGCAAGGAAGTTTAGTGAAAAGAAACATGGACTAAGACCTACTGATAGTATACCTGCCATTAAGACTGATTTGAAAGCTATTGCTAAGGATAGAGATATTAGCATTTGGTTTGGTCACTCCTCATATTATATACAAATAGATGGTAAGCGATTCTTAGTAGACCCAGTTTTCTCCAAGCACGCCTCACCCATTCCTCTATTTATATCAGCCTTTGAGGGTACAAACATATATTCTGCTGATGATATGCCTGAGATAGACTACCTATTAATAACTCATGACCACTACGACCACTTAGACTTTACCACAATTAAGGAGCTTAAAGGAAAAGTTAAACTTGTGATTTGTGGTCTTGGAGTGGGAGCTCATTTTGAAAGATGGGGCTACGATAATGAAAAGATAGTAGAAATGGATTGGAATGAGAGCCAAAAGCTAAGTGAAGGATTTATTATTAATGCAATGACTTCAAGACATTTTTCTGGAAGAAGCCTTAAACGCAATTCAACCCTATGGCTTTCTTATGTACTTCAAACGCCGAGCATAACTTTGTTTTTAAGTGGAGATGGTGGCTACGATAAGCATTTTGCAGAAATAGGAAAGAGGTTTGGAAATATAGATTTAGCTTTTTTGGAAACAGGCCAATATAATGAGAAATGGAAATTGATACATTCTCTTCCCAGTCAAGTGGCTTTGGAAACAAAAGACTTAAATGCCAGAAGGGTAATACCTATTCACTGGGGAAAGTTTTCGCTTGCTGATCATCATTGGAAGGAGCCAATAGAAAAGTTAATGGAGATAAATAAGGATAATGATATAAATATTCTTACACCAATTATTGGTGAAATAATAGAGTTGAAGGATGAAAGCCAAGTCTTTTCTCTTTGGTGGGAGAATTTAAAATGATAAGTTTATAATAATTAAGTTTATGGAAGATGTAATTGTTGTTAAGAATCTTACTAAGAGATTTGGAGACTTTATTGCTGTGGATGATGTTTCATTTGAGGTAAAAAAGGGAGAGATATTTGGTTTCTTAGGAGCTAATGGAGCAGGGAAAACAACTGTTATTAGAATGCTATGTGGACTAAGCAAACCAACAGCAGGCAATGCTGTGGTTGCAGGCTACAATGTTAAGCACCAATCGGAAAAGATTAAGGCAAATATAGGATATATGAGTCAGAAGTTTTCCCTATACGAAGACTTAAAGGTTTGGGAGAATATAAAGCTATTTGCAGGTATATATGGGATGAAGAAAAAAGAAATATTCAAGCAAACAGATATACTTTTAAAAGAATTAGGATTTGAAGATGAGAAAGAAACTCTGGTTAAGGAGTTGCCCTTAGGCTTTAAACAAAAACTAGCTTTCTCAGTAGCAATATTTCATAATCCAAAGGTAGTTTTCCTCGATGAGCCTACAGGAGGAGTTGACCCTGTTGTAAGAAGACAGTTTTGGGAGCTAATTTATAAGACAGCAGAAAAAGGGATAACGGTTTTTGTAACCACTCACTATATGGACGAGGCAGAATATTGCGATAGAATATCCATTATGGTTGATGGACGCATTGAAGCCTTAGACACCCCGAAAGCTTTGAAAGAAAAGTTTAAATCAAATTCTATTGAGGATATATTTTATCAGTTAGCACGAAACGCCGTAAGAACAGACGATTAGATTATGAAAGAGTTTTTAACCTTTACAAAGAAAGAGTTTATTCATATTTTCCGAGACACTTGGACTATGATGATTATATTAGTTTTGCCCTTAGTAATGATGGTACTTTTTGGCTATGCAGTAACAACTGAAATAAGAAATACAAATATTGGAATATTGGACTATTCCAAAGACGAGACCACAAAAGCTATCATTAATAGAATACAAGAAAGTGAGTATTTTACACTAAACAACTACTTTAAATCTTATGACGAAATAGAGCAATCGTTTAAAAGCTCAGAAAACTCTTTGGTTATAGTGTTTGGAGAAAACTTTTCAGAAAACCTATTACATTTACGAAAAGCAGATATACAGATAATTGCAGATGGTTCCGACCCCAACTCTGCAAAAACCCTTGTCAGTTATGTCTCTAATATTATAGGCTCCACCCTAAAGGATTTAAATAAAGCTCCTGAACCGAACTACGAAATTACCCCTGAGCTCAAGCTACTCTACAATCCTTTAATGAAAAGCTCTTATAATTTTGTGCCAGGAGTAATGGGTTTTATCATTATTCTTGTTTGTGCAATGATGACCTCTATCTCCATTGTAAGGGAAAAAGAAAAAGGCACAATGGAGCTACTTCTTGCCAGTCCAACAAAGCCCATAGTAATAATAGTATCGAAAGTAATCCCTTATTTTATTATAGCCCTAATAAATATTGTCACCATATTCATAGTCTCCTATTTCGTTATGGGAGTACCAATTAACGGAAGCTTATTTTGGATATTTACACTTTGTATATTATATATCTTAGTTTCCCTATCCTTAGGCATACTCATTTCCACCATTGCCGAGACTCAGTTAATGGCGTTGGTTATTAGTGCAATTATTTTACTGATGCCCTCCATGCTTCTTTCAGGGATGCTATTTGATATAGAAAGTATGCCTCTCATCT
>DUQY01000008.1 GCA_012837565.1 Bacteroidales bacterium
GAAATTGAATACTACCTTTGTGGACCAAAACTAATGACAGATGCAGTTGTTGCAATGTTAGATAAACTTGGAGTACCACCAGAGAATATAAGGTTTGATGACTTTGGAAACTAATAAACTATTAGCCTCAAGAAAGCATTAGACCAATGATAATAGGGGAGAAAATAAAGAATATAGATTTCAATAAAACACAAATTGGAGAAGAATACGAAGACTGTATCTTCTCCAATTGTGATTTTTCAGGTATGGTATTAAACAATACAAACTTTGAAGACTGCATTTTCGATTCATGCAATTTAAGCCTAACAAAGATAGAGACCTCCCTTCGAGATGTACATTTTAAGGAATGCAAGATGACAGGAACTAATTTCACAAAACTTAAAAGCTTCTCATCCCTTAGTTTCGAGAAATGCAATTTAGAATATGCCACATTTATGAGGGCAAAACTAAGAAACACCAAATTCACCGATACAACCCTAATAGAAGTAGACTTTTCTGAAACCGACCTAACAATGTCATTACTTAAAAACTGCGACCTAAGCCGAGCCCTATTCTCCAATACCAACTTAGAGAAAGCCGACCTAAGTACATCCTATAATTTCGTAATCGATCCCAATAACAATAAGATAAAGAAAGCCATCTTCTCCAAAGAAGGACTAATAGGCCTAGTACTATCATTTGGAATAAGAATATTAGATTAAGAAACCTCTTAGAATTAAAACGCCCTTTTATTTCTGAATAATTAGCTTTACTGACTTTCCAGCTTGTCCGTTTTTGGAAAAACGTATAAAATACAGACCATTATTTAAGTTTGATACATTTACATTATCTTGCCTTTCTAAAAAGGTTTGTTTATGTACTATATCCCCTTTGATATCATAAATATATAGATGATCAAAATCGGAATTTATCTTATAAGAAAACTCCCCTTTAGATGGATTTGGATAAATCTCAGCAATATCTTCAATACTAATATCTTTTATCAATAATACCGAGTCAAGAGTTTCAAAACTAACAATAGTTGTATCTCCCCATTGATCTAAAGAGTTTTTACCTATTGCAATTCCATAAAACTCTGTAGCTGATTCTAAATCTAGCCATACCCAATCGTCAGTTTGATACTGTGGGTAAAGAGCATTTGCTTCCAATAATAATCCTATAGTAGAATCAATTCCAATACTGTCAGCGAATGATTTACTAATTATTCCATCATAATAAACCGCAGTATTATTGTCAGGAGTGCAGGTCATCCTTATTGAAGTAGATGTTATTTCACTTATATTTATTGAGATTGTAGACATACCACTTGAGCCAAGAGAAAGAGTTGTAGCAGTTGTTTGAAATAAGACAGAGTCGGAAGCTCCAATTGCTAATGCATAAATATCATATTCTGTATTAGGAGCCATATCGGTCCATGTGTAATTTGAATCTGTCGTATAAGTAATGCCCCAACTTGCAACAAGAGCCTCAATAGGAACTCCAAACATTGCAGCAAATCCTTGCATATCTGATTCATTACCAATTAAGATTGAGTATTTTTGACAATCATTGTTTTTTGCGAAACTTGCAGTAACTTCAAATTGTGTTGTATTGTTAATTGTTATTGCAACGCTTGGATTTTGTGCTTTTAATCCAAAACTAAGAATTAAAGTTATGATAATAAGTGATAGTTTTTTCATATTTTTTTGTTTATATTTTTTCATATTTTGTTTCCCTCCTTAGAGTAAAGACTAATTATTAGGAGGTTTTTACAATTAAATTTGTCCTCAGAATGTCTTGCAATATTATAACATTTTTTTCATATAAACATTTAGAAATATGATTATTCTTATTTCCAATCAACCAACTAACGCCAAAAAACACAGCCAAAACCCCACCAAAATAAAACGCTATAATAATTTACTAAAACGCCGTTTTAAAAAAATTAAACGGCGTTTCAAGAAATTAAAACGGCGTTTCCTAAAGACCCCTTCTTTTCAAATTTATGTCCCACCTTTTTAAATTTATGTCCCACCTTTTTTTATAAATGTCCCCTCTTTTTTTCATCGCACACTATTTATATTTTCGCACGAAAGATAGATGGTTTTGCCCCTGCATATTCGCTTCCCTACAAAGGTGTCGCACCTGCGGAGCTTTGAGAATGTGTGAAGGACAATTCTTACTACAAAGATGCCACTCCTACGGAGCTACAAATATTTATTAAATATAATATTACCACCAGCAAAATCCCATAGGGATGACACCTTTGTAGGAATAAGACAATACCCAACCTCAACAAAATCCCGTAGGGATGACACCTTTGTAGCAATAAATATATTGCATTTTAACCTTTCAATTATGTATTCTTCCTCGTGCGGGCTTTCTTTGCAAGCAAATCAACAAGTCGATAAATACACCCGCACTATATTACTATAAGGATTTCCTACTGTGCAAGCGGTAACCCGATAAGTAATTTGTAAGATAAAACAATGCAAATCATTGTAAAATATTTGGAAATTAGAAAAATA
>DUQY01000102.1 GCA_012837565.1 Bacteroidales bacterium
AAGAGGATGAGTTTGAAGAAACCAAAATCTATGAGGTGGATAATTTAATTGCTTATAAGGATATTAAGAATCCTTACCTGAGTCCTTTTATGAAAAACAAATACGTGGCTAATTTGGCAGATAAGATTGAAGATAAAATTGAGAAAACACAAGACGGATTTAATAATGCCATAGCTTATATTCAAGGAAACATTAGTAATAATCCATTTTCAAAAAATAAACCTAAAGAATAGTATAAACAATTAAAATTAAATAATATGAAAACCAAGAATTTACTAGTTCTAATCCTCGTTTTAGGATTATCTTTCAATGCCTTCTCACAAGAAAAGATAACAATAAAGCAGGTTATTAAAAGCTCTGATAAATCTTCTAAAGAAGGAATCGTTATTAATGCTATTGAGATAGAAACAGACGCTCCTGTTAGAATTATATCAGGAAAGGAAAATATTGTATATCTAACAGGGTATATTGAGAATCCTGATGATTATAAAGGGTTTTGTGTGTTAAAGGATGAGGTTTTGAAGATTAATTCCCCTTCTCAAACACAAAAAGATTTTAATATCACAATTGAGTTGCAGAAAGAGGTTTATTTAGTTTGTTTAGGTGAAAATTCAAAAGTAGATATAGATAATGGGGTCTTATCAGAACGTAGTGTATATATTAATTTGTTGAAGAACTCAGAAGCAAATTTTAACGGAGATATGAAACAAAGAGAGCTAACTTTTTTATCATTAGAAAATACAAAAGCATCTTTTAGGGGAGTAGCTGAATTGGGTCGTGCAAATATAATTGTTGGGGAGAATTCTGAAATTAAGTTTTGGAATATTGATGGAGATTATGCAAAGGTTGTTGCAGATAAGGGTTCTGTGGTAGATTTTATAGGAAACATAGATACTGTTGATATGAAAACCCATAAGGATTCGTATATAAAACATGATTATACATGGACAGAACACTTATATTTTAGAATAGATTCTGCTTACTTTGCAGATGTTTCTAAGAAATTTAAAAGAATTGACGAAGATGGAACAATAAATCAATCTAAAGAGGATTCAATTTATCTAAGTAATGAATATAACACACATTTTAAGGCAATAGGTTTTTCTCATGAACACTATGAAAAATATAAAGAAGAAGAAGCTAATAGCGTTGAAAAGAAGAGAAAGTGGTATTATAATGAACATGTTACAGAAGACTTTGGGTTTCAATTTGGTTATGGAAGATTAAACTGGTCTAATAAGGTTAGCAATGTTGATGGTCTCTTTGCTTCACCACAAAATCAATACTCACTAAGATATGGTAATAGCTGGACAATGGGATTTAGATATGGATTCAAATTAGGTTGGAATGGCAGATGGAAGATATCAACAGGTATAGGATATGAATCAAATATATTCCGCTTTGATAATAATGTTAAGCTAATAGATATGGGAACAGAGAAAAGAATTGGCTTTGAAACGAATCCTGCAATAGATGCTAAAAGTAAATTAGTTGCACGTTATGTTACTCTGCCTTTGTTTGTAAGGTTTAGGGCTGTTAAAAGCTTAGAACTTCATGTTGGAGCAATTGCTGGAGTTAATTTCAAATCTTCATCAACAGGGTTTAAAAGAAACTATGAAGCACTAGGCAGAGAAGTAAAAGAACGCTGGGGAAATAAATACGATAATCTCAAGCCATTAAAGTTAGACCTTCAAGCAGGTTTTGGATGGGATGCAATGAACTTTTATGTGAAATACTCTCTAACTCCAATGTTTAAAGATAATAAAGAAATAGAAGTTTATCCTTTTAGTGCTGGTATTTCTTTAGGACTATAAAGCAAATGCAAATTAATAAGAAAAGCTTCGTTTAAATAAATAAACGAAGCTTTTTCTTTTATGCGGAGAGTGGGGGATTCGAACCCGCGAAAGCCTTTAGAGCTTTACGCGCTTTCCAAGCGCGCTCCTTCAACCACTCGGACAACTCTCCTTTTCCTTTTACTAAGGCCTATCAAACGAGCAATAGGATTTCTTTATTGTTCTGTATTATCTTCTTCTTCTGTTTTAATTTCCTTTTCTCCTCTTTCCAATGCTATTTCCTTATTCCCTTTTTCTACAAATATTGGTAGGTTTACATTCTTAAAGGTTAGTGGCAGAGAGGTTTCAATTCTTATTCTCTTCCCTGTTATTGGGTGTTGTAGTTGTAGGGAGGTACAGTATAGTTTTAAATAGTTTTCTGATATTTGTCTTGCTCCAAAACGGTGATCGCCTATTACAGGATTACCAATGCTACTTAGGATAAAGCGTGTTTGAAATTCAAAATAGGTATGTGGTGTTACTAGAATATGAGTGAAGGTTTCAAAGTTTTCTATCGTTGTATATTGAACTACGCATAGCTGAGCTCCTACTGCATCTTGCTTTTCTACAAATATTCTATTCTTTGTGCCTGCTTTAAGCCAAACGTTTAATTTGTCGTTCTTGTGTTTTGGTTTGCCTGCAATTAGTGCGTGATATTCTTTTTTTGCTTGTGGGAATGTTCTTTTTAGTACTAGCTGTGCTTGTTTTGATTTGGCAAATAAACATACACCTGCTTCGTCGTCTTCTGGCGTTTCAATAACAAAGAGGTTTTGCCTTATTCCCCACTTCCTTCTAACATAGCTTTTGGTTAGGGCATAAAGGGATTTAGTCTTTTCATTTGGTTTTGCATCAACATGAACTCCTGCGGCTTTCAAAACAACTATTATATCTTCATCTTCAAAAAGAATTGGAACATCTGTTTTCTCTCTTGCTATGTGTTTCCCTCCTGAATATTTTGAATATTCTATTTCTTCTCCTTTGCTTATTATTAGCTCTGGGCTTTTTGTAATTGCTCCCCTATAGGCTATGCAACCATAAATTATCATTTTCTTTGCCTTCGAGATGGACACTTCAGGGAAGGTTTCCAAAACTAAATTAAGTAGTGATACATTGTCTTTTGCGGTAATCTTCATTAATTATTTCTTCTTATAGTTTGCAAAAGTACATTTTTTATTTTAATTTCGCAGTTCATTTCAAATATTGAATAACTATGTCGATCTCAATTTCCAATCTTACAAAAATATATGGTCAGCAAAAAGCCTTGGATAATGTCTCTTTAGAAATCAATAAAGGAGAGATTGTTGGGCTCTTGGGTCCTAATGGTGCAGGGAAAAGTACTATGATGAAAATCATTACTTGTTTTATCCCTCCAACCCAGGGTAGTGTTAGCGTTTGTGGCTATAATATCTTTGATGACTCAATTGAGGTTAGAAAGAAAATAGGCTATCTTCCAGAGCATAATCCTTTATATCTTGATATGTATGTTAGGGAGTTTCTTCTTTTTATTGCAGGTATTCATAATTTAGGCAAAGAAAAGAAAGAAAGAACAGAATATATGATTGAGCTTACTGGACTAACTAAGGAAGTAAATAAGAAGATTGGTGCTCTTTCAAAAGGATATCGACAAAGGGTTGGTATTGCTCAGGCTATGATTCATGACCCAGAGGTTCTTATTCTTGATGAGCCTACTTCAGGACTTGACCCTAATCAATTAATTGAGGTTAGAGAGCTAATTAAGAATGCAGGAAAAGATAAGACTGTCCTTCTTTCAACCCACATTATGCAAGAAGTCGAGGCAGTTTGTGACAGAACAATAATTATTAATAATGGCCTTGTGGTTGCAGATGACAACACTCAACACTTAATTGCAGATCAAAGTTTAGAAACAATATTTAGAAAGATAACTAAGAATCTTTAAGGATGAAATGAAGAAATCTATTAGACTTATATTATTCTTGTTCTTTATACTGCTAAACTTTGAATCTTTCTCGCAGTTTGTAAGGCTGGAGAACTATCCTTTTATCAGCTATGAGGACAATAAGATTGAGTTCTTTGGTAGTTCAGAAAAAAGGTTTGATACTTTGTTTGAAAAGCTAAAACAAACAATTGCATTAGGAACAGATCAAGTTAGGGTTCTCCATATTGGAGATAAACAAATTACGGATGATGTTTTCACTGCTCAAATCTATCATAATCTTTCCTTAACCCTTTGTGGACTTGAAAGCCGTAGGGGTATGCTTTGGGATGAGATAACAAATGTTAAAGCAAAGAAAGAATTGGAATATGAGATTGCTGACTACGATAAGAAAGAAGACATATTATGTAAGAAGTTTAGATTATATCATAGTCCCCTTAATGATTCCATTAGTATTTACATCAAAGACATTGAAACATCATATAAATCAATTTATTTTGAAGATAAGGGTTATACATTATTTGAAATAACAACACCAATAAACAAAGTTAGTTTGAGTATTATAAATAAATCAAGTGATAACTTTATTGTTTACGGACATTATTTGGAGTCAAAGAATGCAGGCTTTATTTACGATATTATTTCAGAAAACAGCATAAACACAGACCAGAGTATTTTTAATGCAAACATACTGCCAAGGCTAAAGACAATGAGTTTTGATATGGTTGTTATTTCATTAGGAGCAACATCTGCCTACAGCCCTGCTTATTTACCTGAGAGTTTTAAGCATGAGTTGAAAGAATTGTTAAAAAGGATAAGGACAAATAACCCAAATGTTCCAATCCTATTAATAACGCCATTCGATTATTACGTAAACAGCAAGCCAAATCCAAGGTTAGAACTAACAACAGAGGATTTGATAGAGGTTGCCAAAACCTCAAACTGTGCTATCTGGAATTTTTATAAGATTATGGGTTCAAAAGGATCTTCCGACAACTGGAGTAGAAATGGCCTTATGGATAATAGGAAAACAAGCTTAACAAATAGAGGTTCGGTCTTGCAAGGAGAATTATACTACAATGCGTTGTGGCAATCTTTTGAGAACTATATAGGCAAAACAAATTGATACTAAATAAATAATAAACCCTCAAAACCTTTTTTAAGTCAAATATAAATTATAATTTTGCAGTATCAATCTATTAGTTTTAAACAAATTTACTAATCAAATAAATTAAAAAGCAATGGTAAAGATAGCAATCAACGGATTCGGACGTATCGGAAGAATCACTTTCAGAAACATGCAAAGAAAAAACAACATGGAAGTTGTTGCAATAAACGACCTAACAGATGCTACAACTTTAGCACACTTACTAAAGTATGACTCTGTTCATGGACGTTTTGACGGAGAAGTTCATGCAGATGGAGATTTCTTAGTAGTTAATGGAAAGAGAATCCGAGTATATGCAGAAAGAGACCCAGAAAACCTACCATGGGGAGAACTTGGCATAGATATCGTTGTTGAATCAACAGGTATTTTCCGCAATAGAGAAAAAATGGGCAAACACATCAAAGCAGGAGCAAAGAAAGTTATTCTTACAGTTCCAGCAGAAAAATCAGAAGATGTTGACGCAACAGTAGTTTTAGGAGTTAACTGTGACACCTTAACAAAAGACATGGTTTATATTTCAAATGCATCATGTACAACAAACTGTTTAGCACCTATTGCAAAAGTACTTAACGATAGCTTTGGAGTAAAAAGAGGTATCATGAATACTATTCACGCTTACACAAACGACCAAAGCATATTAGACCTTCCACATAAAGACCTTCGCCGTGCAAGAGCAGCAGCAGTTTCAATAATTCCAACAAGCACAGGAGCAGCAAAAGCAGTTGGTTTAGTTATCCCAGAACTTAAAGGAAAATTAGACGGACTATCAATGAGAGTTCCAACTCCAGATGGTTCAGTTGTTGACCTAACAGTTGAATTATCAAAAACAGTAACTAAAGAAGAAGTTAATGCAGCAATGAAAAAAGCAGCAGAGGGTCCAATGAAAGGAATCTTAGAATACACAGAAGATCCAATCGTTAGCTGTGATATAGTAGGAAACCCTTATTCTTCAATTTTCGATTCAAAACTAACAATGGTTATGGAAGGAAATATGGTTAAGGTTATATCTTGGTATGACAATGAAAACGGATATTCAAACCGTGTTTGCGACTTAGCAGAAAAATTATCAAACCTATAACTAAACACAAGTTTACATTAAGTTTCACAAACAATACAAAAGGCTATCTTTAATTAGGTAGCCTTTTTTGTTTGAAATAAATGATGTAAATTTGCAGGCGAAAAGATTAATGGTATGAATACTGAGAAATATAATTTAAGAGGGGTTTCGGCTTCAAAGGAGGATGTTCACAATGCAATTAAGGACATCGATAAAGGATTATTCCCTAAGGCGTTTTGTAAGGTAGTGGAGGATAGTCTGACTCATGATAAGGACTATTGTATGGTTATGCATGCTGATGGGGCTGGTACAAAATCGTCTTTGGCGTATATGTATTGGAAAGAAACAGGTGATATTTCTGTGTGGAAAGGCATAGCTATTGATGCTATTGTTATGAATCTCGACGATTTACTTTGTGTTGGAATAACTGATAATATTCTTCTTTCTTCTACAATTGGAAGAAACAAAATGCGTATTCCTGGTGAGGTTATCTCAGCTATTATTAATGGAACGGAAGAGTTTTTGGCTCAGATGAGAGATTTGGGTATTGGTATTTACTCTACCGGTGGCGAAACTGCTGATGTGGGTGATTTGGTTAGAACGATTATTGTTGATAGCACTGTTGTTGCAAGGTCAAAAAGAAGTGATATTATTTCAAATCATAACATTAAGGCGGGAAATGTAATTGTTGGCTTGGCTTCTTTTGGTCAGGCAAGTTACGAAACTTCTTATAATGGTGGCATGGGTAGCAATGGTTTAACCTCTGCTCGCCACGATGTTTTTGCAAAAGATCTGGCTAATAAGTATCCAGAAAGCTACGATAATTCTCTAAGTGATGAGGTTGTTTATTGTGGAGGAATGAAGCTAACTTCTGAGACTGAAATTGAAGGAGTAGATGCTGGAAAGCTAGTTTTATCGCCAACCAGAACCTATGCTCCAATTATTAAACAGATATTAGAGAAACACCGTTCAAAGATCGATGGATTAGTTCATTGTAGTGGTGGAGCTCAAACAAAGGTGCTTCATTTTGTTGATGATGTTCATATTATAAAAGACAATCTTTTCCCTATCCCTCCTCTATTTAAAATGATACAAGACCAATCTCATACCTCTTGGCAAGAGATGTATAAGGTCTTTAATATGGGTCATAGGATGGAAGTTTACACTGATATTGAGACTGCAAAAGAAATTATAGCAATTAGCAAAAGCTTCGATGTAGATGCTCAAATTATTGGTAGGGTTGAGGCTCACGATGGAAAGAAACTTACCATAAATTCAGAATTTGGGGAGTTTATATATTAATAATCTATCCTAAAACTGCTCAAAACCAAACTCCAATTTCTAAATATCGCATTTCTCTAAATATTATATCAATATATAGGGGGTAGAGATATGCAAATCGTGAAAATGAAACGCTGAAAGAATTTCTTGAATCAAAGGAATAAAAAATTAAAACGCTGTAATAATTTACTGAAACGCTGATTCAATACTCGAAAGATGCACATCTTTCATACCAAATGATGCACATCTTTCGGGGTGAATGATGTGCATCATTTTATTTTAGGAAATTTAAGGGGGAGTTTTGATTTAAAATATCCAAGACCTTAGTCCTTTGAATTTTATAATGCAAATATACGAATAATTTCTGTATTAATCAATGGTTTTCTTTAGTATTTTACTAAATAATGGAGTCCTACACTTTCCTTTCTTGCCCTTGCCATTTTTATTATTAGATAGCAGTTGGCAATAAGGTTTCTAAGTTCGCATAACTCTGGAATTAGAACCGAACGATTATATAATTCTTCCGTTTCTTTGAATATTAGGCCTACTCTTTCAAGGGCTCTTTGAAGGCGAAGTTCAGAACGAACTATTCCTACGTAGTTTGACATTATCTGTTGCACCTCCTTAACTGATTGGGATATAAGTACCATCTCTTCATTAAAGACCATTCCTTCGGCATTCCAATTAGGTACTTCGCTTTTGAAGGATATCTCATCGTGTTTCTCTATGCTGTCAACTGCAGCTCTATGCGAGAAAACTACTGCTTCAAGAAGTGAGTTGGAGGCTAGTCTATTTGCTCCGTGAAGTCCTGTGCAGGCACATTCTCCTGATGCGTAAAGGTTGGCAACTGTTGTTTTGGCAAATTCATCTACTACTATTCCTCCGCAGGTATAGTGAGCTGCTGGCACAACTGGAATCATGTCTTTTGTTATATTGACTCCTATTTCAAGGCATTTGGCATAAATATTAGGGAAATGGGTCATGATTACAGACTTTTCTATCTTTCTGCAATCTAAGTAAACATGGTCTTCTCCCCTTATTTTCATTTCATTGTCAATTGCTCTTGCTACAATATCTCGTGGGGCTAAGGATTCTCTTTTATCGTATTTTTCCATAAATGTTTCTCCATCTATGGTTTTTAGGATGCCTCCTGCTCCTCGCATTGCCTCTGTTATAAGGAAAGAGGGCTTCTCTGCGGGGTTGTATAGGGATGTTGGATGGAATTGTACAAACTCCATATTTGAAAGCCTTCCCTTAGCTCTATGCACCATTGCTTGTCCGTCTCCGGTTGCAATAACTGGATTTGTGGTAGTGCTATATACGTTTCCATTTCCTCCTGTTGCTAATAGGGTTATTTTGGCTAGATAAGTATCTATTGAATTATCGGTTTGGTTTAGGACATAGGCGCCATAGCATTCTATTGATGGGTGATGACGATTTACTGCTTCTCCAAGGTGGTGCTGGGTTATAAGATCGACAGCGTATTGATTCTCTTTAATTGTTATGTTTGGGTGCTGTTTG
>DUQY01000103.1 GCA_012837565.1 Bacteroidales bacterium
ATGTGTGGAACAGGGGCAGGTGGTATTGCACTTATAAATGGCCAAAAAGAGATTAAGGCTTCCGAGCATATGCTTTCGATAAATAAGGACAAGAGATATTTTAATGAAATTAGGGTAGGGGGTGAGAGTTGCAATAGTGACCACTGTCCTTTTGTGATGAAGGGGGTTCCTGCTTTCTTTATTTTCACTTTTGGTTGCGAATATAACGAGTACCATAGTATTTATGATAATGGCAAGGGACTATCCTTTACCAAACATCTTGACCTATGTAATATTCTTAAAGATTTTATATCAACATACAATATAAAGCATGTTTCACGTGAATAAGGCTATATAAAATACATACTGTTATTATTTTAGCTCATTTCTTTTTCTAAATTATTCAATTTATTGATCAATTTAGATGATTTCAATTTATAGCTTTTTTCTTATAAGTCTTATCTTTCTATATAGTTAAATATTAGGTTTTTACACTATGCGTTTTTGAATCTTCGTTTCAGTAAATTAAAACGCCGTTTCAGTAAATTAAAACGAAGAAATAATTTAATGAAACGGCGTTTTAATTTACCCGAATTTGAATTTCTTTTATTTCTATTGTTTTAAAGATAATTTTTGTAACTTTGTTGCAAGTTTTATGCTAAATTTAATTACAAAATAGAAACCAATATGGATTTTAAAGAAGCGATACTCGAAGGAATTCCAGATTTTCTTCCTGCAAAAAAAGATTACGATTTATCAGCAAATCATGCTCCAAAAAGAAAAGATATACTTAATGTCAAAGAAAAAAAATTAGCTTTAAAGAATGCTCTAAGGTATTTCGATTTAAAGTTTCACAAAGAATTGGCTCAGGAATTTGCTCAAGAACTTGAAACATACGGAAGAATATATATGTATAGATTCCGTCCAGATTATGATATGTATGCAAGACCTATTGATGAGTATCCTGCTAAATCGAAACAGGCTGCGGCAATTATGCTTATGATTCAAAACAATCTTGACCCTGCTGTTGCACAACATCCTCACGAGCTAATAACTTATGGTGGTAATGGTGCGGTTTTTCAAAACTGGGCTCAGTATCGTCTTGTTATGAAGTATTTAGCGCAAATGAACGAAGAACAAACCCTTGTTATGTACTCAGGACACCCAATGGGCTTATTCCCAAGTCATAAGGATGCTCCAAGAGTTGTGGTAACAAATGGGATGGTTATTCCTAACTATTCAAAGCCAGATGATTGGGAGAGGTTTAATGCATTAGGTGTTTCTCAGTATGGACAGATGACAGCAGGCTCTTATATGTATATTGGACCTCAAGGCATTGTTCATGGTACTACCATAACTGTCTTGAATGCAGGAAGAAAGATAGGAAATGATGGGCTTGGCGGTAAGTTATTTATTACCTCTGGACTTGGCGGAATGTCAGGTGCTCAACCAAAGGCAGGTAATATTGCAGGTTGTGTTTCAATAACTGCTGAGATTAATCCTATGGCAATTCATATGCGTCATTCTCAAGGCTGGGTTGACCATGTATATGATAATTTAGAAGAGCTTTGGAAAAGAGTAGGGGAGGCTAGAAAAAACAAAGAAGTTGTATCTTTCGCATACCAAGGTAATATTGTTGACTTATGGGAGTATGCTGCAAAGAATAATATAAAGGTAGATATTGGTTCTGACCAAACATCTCTTCATAACCCTTGGGCTGGAGGATATTACCCTGCTGGACTAAGTCTTGAGGAATCTAATAAGATGATGTCAGAAAACGTTGAACTCTTTAAAGAAAAGGTACAAGAATCTCTTAGAAGACAGATTATTGCTATCAATACCCTTAGCAAAAGAGGTATGTATTTCTTCGATTATGGCAATGCATTCTTACTTGAAAGCTCAAGAGCTGGTGCAGATGTTATGAAAGAGGAGGGAGGATTTAGATATAATTCATATGTACAAGATATAATGGGACCTATGTGTTTTGATTATGGTTTTGGACCTTTCCGCTGGGTTTGTACATCAGGTAAGGCTGAGGATTTAGATCTGTCTGATAAAATTGCAATGAATGTTCTTGAAGAAATGGCTAAGACCTCACCTAAGGAAATAGCTCAACAAATGAGAGATAATATAACTTGGATTAAGGGAGCAAAGGCAAATAAATTAGTTGTTGGTTCTCAAGCAAGGATACTTTATGCAGATTGTGAGGGAAGAACTAAGATTGCAATTGAATTCAATAAGGCAATAGAGGATGGCAGGATATCTGCTCCTATTGTTTTGGGAAGAGACCACCACGACGTATCTGGAACGGATAGCCCGTTTAGAGAAACTTCAAATATTTATGACGGTTCATCTTTTACAGCTGATATGGCTATTCATAACGTTATTGGCGATAGTTTTAGGGGAGCAACCTGGGTTTCTATACACAATGGTGGAGGAGTAGGCTGGGGAGAAGTTATTAATGGTGGCTTTGGACTTGTTCTTGATGGGTCAAATGATGCTGATAGAAGATTGAAGAGTATGCTATATTGGGATGTGAATAATGGAATTTCGAGAAGATCATGGGCAAGAAACGATGGTGCTATATTTGCAATCAAGCGTGCTATGGAATCAGAACCTAACTTAAAAATAACTATACCAAACATTGCACAGGACGACCTAATAAATTCAATATACTAGTAACTCTATTTATAACTAAGCACTTGTAAAGTATGTTTCATATGGAACACCTACATAAATAGAATTATATATTATGAAAAAATGGTTTGCCCTATATGTTCAGCCAAGAAAGGAAAAGGTTGTTGAAAAGGAGCTTTTGAAAAACAATTACGAGGTATATTTGCCATTGAAGAAGAGTTTAAGACAATGGAAGGATAGAAAGAAAATGGTAGAGATGCCTTTAATTCCTTCCTATGTTTTTACTCGAATTAAGGAATGTGAGATGTGGAATATTATTACAATGAGCGGATGTATAAAGTTCATTTGGTTTAACGGTAAACCATGTCCAATTCCAGATGATCAGATTAATTCAATGAAGTTGCTTCTTGAAAAAAATGCTGAAGTAGAACTTGAAAATGACATTAGACCAAATAAGGGTGATAGGGTAAAGATTGTTGAAGGACCTTTTGCAGGATTAGTTGGAGTTATTAAGAGGGGGAAAAATAATAATTTTGCAGTAAGAGTTGATAGCTTA
>DUQY01000104.1 GCA_012837565.1 Bacteroidales bacterium
AAGCAGACACTAAGCCTGGGAGTATGTAAATCCATATGGTATTATCCAAATGTAAGTATCTAACATTCATTAGGTAAGTAGGAACCATTCCCCCAGAAAACAACATTGTAAATAGTACAAAGAAGGTATTGGTATAATCCAGTGATACATTTCTTTTAATAGAACAGGCAGCAACATTAGATACTGCCTGTTCTATTTTTATTCTTAGTACATTTGGAAGTTTATTATTATATTTAAGTAGAATCATAGATAAGTTTTTCCCTATAAAATCTGCCCAATTATAATCTGGTGATTCCATACAACTTAAATCCTCTTCTAAGTAATATGACCACAATCCAAAAGTCTTACTATTAGTGTCTTGGTCTTGAAGAGATACTATTTTATCAAGCATCAAAAATGCATCCTCCCGATAAATATCCTTCTCTAAAAGTAATACGCTTGTAGCAAATTCTACAGTATCCCTGACATTATGCACCAGACCTGTTTTTTGCGTATGATAACCTCCAGCATAGGTTGCCCTATATTCTGTCATCATTGATTCTTTCCAATCATATGTCTGAAACATCATTTTTAATTTCTGCTCGCACAAAGAATTAATATTCATAATTCCCCTCTTTTATTTGATGTAAGAGTCTACTTGACCTTGTAATTCCATAAGGATTTTACTCAATCCTGCTTTTTCCATCCTGTTAACATATTCTTCATAATAGCTTTCCCACTTGGATTCCATAACACCAACTTCTAATACCTTGCTATGCTCTTTAGATACAGCTGTCGTCTGCTCTAATGCTGTAGTGATGTTTTCTATATTAGCTGTAAATCCAATTAAATCTGAACGTTTGTTTGTACTTGAATTGTTTATTTCTAAAGCTATTTCATTTTCATCATCTAAACACGCTTGATTCAAATAAGCATTTAACGTATTACCTATAATCCATTTAATCCCAGCATAGGATGTATCTACACCACCCTGCGTCCCATCATATTCAAAAGTCTTAATATGATTCTCATCAATTTTTTCATAGTGTGTTCCCTCTATACCATAAACCAATAAATTATATATTTCTTTGCCTTCATCTGTCGTTAATAATTCAATAAAACGCATTGCTTCTTTTGGATTTTTACAAGTATTTGTAATTCCATTTCCACCAGCTGCCCACGTATTTGTAATATAATAATCACTTTTAATTGGAATTGCATATGTGTCAAAGCCATACATTGCCGTATATATTTCTGATACCCTTTCCTCATCCCCAGCTTGATTATTCATGGTAAATACATATGAAATATCATTTAACATATTTTTACCTTGATAATCATTTTCTTCAATTGTAAGAATATCTGGATGTATTAATCCAGCTTCATACCATTGTGCAGAAATTCCGTAAGCTTCCTTTACCTCTTCAGACATAAAACGGTTTACCACTTTATTCTCTCCATTAAAAATACGAAACTCGCCTGTAATCGTATCAAAATAATTAGTAAATCCATACGTTGAATGATACATGCTTCCAATGGGTGGAACATATTTTGTATTACCTTCACCTTCACGTATAGCGTTTGCATATTCCATAACTACATCAGCTACATCTGTTACAGAATTATTCCCATCCTGGAATATTTTTCGCATTTTATCAATATCACCATATTGATCCATATACTGCTTCGGCGTAATAAAGTAATTCATATTAGCAGCTCTTTGGAAATTTGGTACCATATAAATTTCCTCATCTACACTTACAATATCCCAAAGCCAATCTGGAATACCCCATTTATCTATATCAAAATCTTTTGAAACCTCATTTAAAGAAAGATACGTTTTCTTTTCCACTTCTTCAGCAAAATCTAAACCCACTGTGTTCAAAATATCAATTTGTTTATTTGCAGCTTGCGCCAGTTGTACAGCATTCTTGTATTCACTTCCTGTATAACTATTTAGTTTGATAGATACATTTTCTAAACCGGCATAATTACCTAAAAGTTCATTTAGATTCTGTTCTACTAACTCTGTATCTTTTTGAATACCATTACCACGATACCACCACTCTAAAGTTATAGTATCTTCAGATTGATTAGTTGAATCTACTAAATTCTCAGGCGATGAATCTAAGTTTTTGGCACAGCCTGTCAATATCAATAACCCAATCAACCCTATTGCTGTCATCTTACTAACTAATTTTTTCATAAAATCCTCCTTATGTGATTATATTTAAATTTATTACTTTTAGCCCTTAACTCCTCCAATTGTCATACCTTTTGCAAAGTATTTTTGGAAAAAGGGAAACACTAACAATACTGGTCCTGCTGCTATTAATGCCATAGCGTACCGATAACTTTCTGATGGGAATACACTTCCATCTACAAGCTGTCCCGCCTCTGCTAACTGTTTTAAAAACTCTGCCTCATTTAAGATTTTCTGAAGTAAATATTGAAGAGAGTACAGGTTAGGATTTGTAATATACAATAATGCTGTATTCCAATCATTCCATTTGGCAACTAGAAATAAAAACCCAACCGATGCCAATACAGGTTTACAAATAGGCATTACAATTTTAAAACAAATGTAAAGCTCACCAGCACCATCTATTTTAGCTGCTTCAATCAATTCTTCTGGAATGCTTTTATAATTTGTACGAATAATAATTAGATTCCAAGCAGACACTAAGCCTGGGAGTATGTAAATCCATATGGTATTATCCAAATGTAAGTATCTAACATTCATTAGGTAAGTAGGAACCATTCCCCCAGAAAACAACATTGTAAATAGTACAAAGAAGGT
>DUQY01000105.1 GCA_012837565.1 Bacteroidales bacterium
GCAAACACTGAACTGGCAGAACTACACTCTCTAATTCAAATGATGATGTTTTGGTCAGACAGTCATTTACATCATTTTATTTCAAATAATGTCTATTACGAGCCTAAAGATGAGGATGAGGATGGACTCGGTGAATTCTTCACTAACAAAACAATGGACTATACAAATATCAAAGTATCACAACTTCTATAAAAGGAAAAAGATACAATTGAATACGAGTATGATTTTGGCGATAATTGGGAAATGAAAATTCTATTAGAGAAAATAACCCAAGTAGATGAAGAAGCCTTTAAACCAATTTGTCTAAAAGCTATAAACTCTGCCCCAATGGAAGATTGCGGAGGTATTATGGGATATTACTATATATTAGATGTTTTAAAAGATCCAAAAAATAAAGAGTATGAAAGTATAAAAGAATGGATGGGCTTTGAGCTAGAAGAAGAATGGGATGCAAAAGAGGGTGAGTTGGAAGCTATCAATTATAATTTCAAAAGATTTGCAAAAGCAGTAAAGTAAAGCATAGGTAAAGCTTATTCGATAGGTCTTACAAATATTTTACTACCATCAATTCGCTCAATAACAACTTCTGTTTTTGGGTCAAGAAAAGTATTTGCTGTAAATACTTCTATTCTTTGACCATTGATTTCTGCCATTCCAGCATAAGCCAAACGAGTAATTGTAATACCCTTGTCTCCTACCTTAAATTCTTCTACCTTAAAATCATTTGCCTTACTGTCGATTGATTTGTTTAAAGCAAACTTCTTCCATGTTTTAGCACGGAGTGCATAAATAAGTAGGAAAGTACAAAACGCAAGAGCAATAAATAATGTAATTATCCCCCAAGTGTTTCCATATTCTTTAAATACTTGGACAATTCCATAAACGAGCATTCCTACGCCCGATAGTCCTGCAATGGTTGTTCCTGGTATTGCAACAATTTCTAAAACAATTAGAATAATACCTCCAATTAGGAATAATAGAATAAATAATAAGTCCATATTAATTAGTTTTTATCTGATTTCTACTTTTAATTTCTTCTTAACCAATAGGTCGTGCATCTTTTGAAGTTCATCATAACTTCCATGTTTTACTGCACAAAGACCTTTGCGGTGAGCAATATTAGCACAGTTAGATGCTTGTTCGTAGCTTAGTTTACATACTTCAAGCAAGCAATCAATAACATAGTCAAATGTATGAATATTATCATTGAAAAGAATTAGCTCGTTACCCTCTTCATCAACGGAAGACAAACAACTTACTTCTTCAGGATTTGTTTCATTATACCTTTCACCCATCTATCAAAAAGTTTTATTTCGATAGGGCAAAGATATGAAAAAGTTTTATTAAAAATGTATTTATGATAATAATTATACAACTACATTCTTTCAGGAACTGTAATACCTAAAAGCTCCATACCTGATTTAATAGTGTTTCCAACAAAAGAAGCGATACCAATTCTCATCCTCATTAGTGCTTGATCTTCCTCTCTTAGAATTTGAATTTCCTGATAGAAAGCATTAAAGCTCTTTGCCAAATCATAAACATAGTTTGCAATTAGGGCTGGAGAAAAGGTTTTGCCAGCTTGGTCAACAATTGCTGGGTATTGATAAAGGACTCTAATAATATCAAGCTCCTTAGAGTTTAGTTTAGAAGACAAGTCAAGTCTAAGGGTTTCTAGGTTAACACCTTTTTCATCTTGAGCTTTTCTAATTATAGAACGAATCCTTACATGAGTGTATTGAATTAAAGGACCTGTATTACCTGTAAAATCA
>DUQY01000307.1 GCA_012837565.1 Bacteroidales bacterium
AACATAATTGATTATTGGGAAAATGCATTAAGTCTTTATGACAAAATAGATGAATCACAACAGGAGATTTTTTTTAGCATTATAAAAACGGTTATAATTGACACTATATCTAATGTTTTTGGTGTGATAGATGGTGTATGTGCCGTTGATGATAATGATTGGAACCTAACATTGGAAATTAATGGTCAGAATACAAACAATGAGCTACAGGATAATTTCTTAGAGTATGTAGAAACACTTGAAGATGAAGAATGAAGCTCGTTTTAGATTATTATTTGCTTTTGCAAGCCTACTAAGGTGTCGCAACATAAAAATGAGAAGATGGCGAAGGTTGTAGCCAAATACCTAGTTTATCAACCATTTGCTGTGTTTATTGACCTCTCTTAGATTTGATTAACTGCAATAAGTAGCTTTAAATTGTCGGATTAGTGGCTTAGCTATAAAATAGAGATATTCAGTAAAATTTTAATAATAAAAAATATTCAAAATAGAACTTTCAGACAAGCCAACTATCTACAACTTCCAGGTTGAGGATTTTCATACTTATCATGTTGGTAAGAGTGGGGTTTTGGTGCATAATGCTGGGGATGCGTATAAACAACTTCGTAAGGTTTCTCCCTCAAAGGAAATGAAGGATGCTGTAAACCCAGAAGGCAAAAAAGTTGACCCTGTTTATGGGTATGAGGTTGATCGGCTTGAGGCAGATCATATTATGCCATTGAAAGAAATAACTGAGCAGCCTGGCTTTAGCGATTTGAGTTTTGCTGAACAAAAAGCTGTAGCAAACACCCCAGAAAATTTTATGGGGCTAGGAAGATCTACCAATGCCTCAAAAGGCGCAAAACCGATTGGTGAATGGAGTGGACATTCAAAATTAGGACCTATTTCTGAAGATATTCAACAACAACTACTACAAAAGGATCAAAATGCACGGAAAGCAATTTCAAAAGCAATAAGTGAAAGATTGGGAGGTAAATAATGAAAACCTATAACAACATTATAAATGGAATTAACTTTAGTTTAAGTGTGGAAGAATCACTATACGATCAAGCACAACCATTGTTTCAAGCAATTAGGACGATTCCACCAAAAAGCTTCAAGAACGGATTTAAAATTGAAATTGGCTTTTCTGTATTTATCCTAAAAGAAAATGCAAGTGGATATAACATTATTATACCTGACTATATGAAAAGCCCTTTTTCTGATACAACTGATGATTTAACAATAGCTCTATGGATTCAATTGGAGCAGATTGATTTTTTAAGATTATATAATTTACAAGGGATGTCGGTAAGATTCGATGATGAAATAGTTGTTGCAAAAAATGCGTTGCAATCAAAGTTTATTAGCCTTCAGCGTTTTCCGGATTTAGGTGGTTCTGGATGGTGTATAGAGGCAATTGAAAAAGATGAGAACGGTGTATTTAGTGATATTGATGCCACTAATTATGACACTTGTTATATCTATCAGTTATTGAAAGTCCGACCAGAGCTTATTAAGGTGATGGTTTTACCCTATGATTATATAGTTGTTTTCGAGAATGATATTATTATTGAAGTGCTAAACGAGCATAACGAAAGCATTATTGAAGTGGACAAGGGTGGAAACTAAGATGTTTAACAAAACAATATTCTAGGTATTGGTTAATTCCTGTCTTGAACTCTAAATTAGCAAAACAAACATTGTTTCAAAATTTTTAACTAGAAAAACACTAAAAGTAACTATAAAAGGCTATATGGCAAGTTATTACTTCTAAGTAGAAGAACCCCCCCCGCACCTATCATGTTGGTGAGAGTGGGGTTTTGGTGCATAATGCGAATGATTATGGAACGGATTGGTCAGATGACATTACCAAAAACATTAGCTCAA
>DUQY01000106.1 GCA_012837565.1 Bacteroidales bacterium
GTGTCGTCTGTCTTACCGTAGTAACTGCCTTTTGGAGTGTAACACATTTCAACAAGTCTAACTGGATTATCTTTACTGATGGATGTGCTGTCGATGAGCCAACCAATGGACGGCGACTTGATGTTTATCAACTCAAATGTAGTTCCGCCTAAATTGATGTTTATCGGAGGCTTTTCTTGCTTTAATTTCAACCCGCTTTCCACAAACTCGACAACCTTATCAAATGCCTTGTCAATGTCTTTGTGGTAGCCGCTTTCAATTTGTTCTTTATATTCGTTTCCAAAGAATAGGATTAGAAATCTATCCTTTCTTGTGTCCTCATTCTTAGCTAAGAAGTCTATAGCTTTGAAGTGTTTTAATGTTAATTTTTCTGGTAATTTCATACAGCATATATTCCTTTAAATTTACTTTCTTTTTTTCCTAGCATACAGATAGCGAGTGACATAACGCTGTCATCGTGCAATCCTTGTGGTGCTGAATAACTCACTCTTCTCGTTCGTGGGTTGTACACAAAGGTAAATGATTCGAGTTCCATTTTTAACCAATCTATGTCAAAGATAGTGATTTCTTTCTGTTCAAACAAAGTAATTAGATTTTCAATCATTATGTTCTTGTTCGACACACTTGTGTATAATGGTGTTACTAGGCTTCCACAGATATCGTGTAGCATTTCATAAACTACGTCACCTTGATTGTTTACCTCAACTGTCGTATGCGCTCCATACCTTCGAATTACTGTTGCTACCTTGCTAACTATCGACTTCCATTCCATATGTCTCCAACGCTCGCAATGTATCATTTCATTATCTGAATTAACAATAGTTAACACCGTATAGTCATCAGCCCTGCCGATGTCTAAGCCCCCATAAGAACGCCCTTTTGGTTTTGCTTTACTGTTAATTGATTCATTTATGTTTTTAAATAACACACCACCATCTATGAATTCGGCTAAGTATTCCTGTCTCCAGACGTGATCTGGCACTTGTTTTCGAATATCATCTAAAATAACTTTATTTAAAAAAGGGTTGGACGAAGATGGAGCTGTGTAAGAATAATATAAATCGTCATTATGTAAGTACTGATTATAGCGTTTAAAGTGATCGGAGTTCCTACCGTTTGGCGTGCTAATGTCAACAGACTTAACACCCTTTGCAAGTAGTGTCGCACCTACCACTTCATTAAAGAAATTGTTCGGTTGGTACGCGCTTTCATCTCTTACTACATAATGGAAATGATACCCTCTAATGTTGTCTCCTTGCTCGCTTGAAAAGAAATTAATTGAGCTACCATTAATGAAAGTAATTGATAACTCTGATTTGTTAAATGATAGTAGCGTGCTACCATTATTGTATTTTATAATCTCGCGAAAAACACGCCTAGACTGTTTTAAAGTCGGCGAAATAAAAGCAATGTCAACACCTTTATGATTGAAACCCCACATTAGCATCTGGTTGATCATCATCATTGTCTTTCCCCATTGCCTACCAATATTGAAAGTATAATAAAATTTGTCGCCAGCTATTTTAGAATGCAGTAACGATTGACCAGAGTGTGGAGTGTACCCAATTATGCTGACTGCTTTCATTCACTATTACCAAACTTGAAGATGATTTCTTGCACTTGTTTCTCCTCCTCTTTCGGTATGTCCCTCATGCCTAATCTATTCTTAGCGTAGAAAATTCCTTTACCTTCGTTGGCTACAATATCGACGGCTAAATCTTTAAAAACAGCATCTATATTTTTTATAGTGTTAAGCTTTAAGCTATGTTCTTTAGCTTTCTCGCTTAAAT
This sequence comes from Bacteroidales bacterium, assembly GCA_012837565.1. Taxonomy (GTDB): domain Bacteria; phylum Bacteroidota; class Bacteroidia; order Bacteroidales; family P3; genus UBA10566. The sequence goes on from DUQY01000106.1 coordinate 1,791, forward strand.
CTTCTTCATCAACTTCGAGATTTAACCAAGCGTAATAGGTAGTTCTACTTATAGTTGGCTTGCCGAATTTTGGAATCCATATCCTAAGAAAATAACCTATTGTAGGGATGTGCCTATCCTTGATCTCTTTTATATCTCCCTTATTAGATAGCTGTTGCTTAGTATTAGCTAGACATTCGTCTATGTAGATATAAGCTAGTTCTTCTAGTTCTTGGGGTGATATAGCTGGTGAAGGGGTAGCCATTACTTATCTTTTTTACTTTTTGTTTTTTTCTTGGCTTTTTTAGCTTGTTCTTCGTCAAATATAGCTTTGAAAGTGTTGGCATAAACTGGTCCGAAAAAGTCGCGGTAACAATCACTGCAATCTTCCATTATGCTCATGTTGTGAGATTCCATGTACCAAAGTCTAATGACTTTCTTATCACTATCTTCTAATGCTTTGCCTTCTCTAATCTTAGCTACTAAATCAGCGTTATAATGCTTTACCATCTTTTATACAATTTATTTATTATAATGTAAATATACGAATAATAATTTAAAAAGGGATCACTTCTTCTTAAACGGTACTAATTTATTCAGTTTTTCTTTTCTCTTGTCACAACCGCAACCTTTAGGCATTATCTTTTTAATACCAGTTTTTTGAGTGATAACCTCAACTACATCTCCTAAACCTTTAATCTTTTTTTCCTCCTGCATTTAAAAAAATTGATATTAATTGAACTACAAAAATA
>DUQY01000310.1 GCA_012837565.1 Bacteroidales bacterium
ACTTCAGCTTCACTCTCAGACACATAAGCCTCAACTCTGATAAAAGGCCAACGTCCTCTCTTTGCAAAACTCTTGTTCCACTTACGAACACTGATTATATACTTCTTTCCTTTAGGTTGCTTATAAATATATTTAGTCATACTTCCTCCATAATCAATTTATCCCACTGTTCATCGACTCATCTCCATTGCTAGAATGTCATCCATTATCATAGAAGTAATCTTAGAGCCTTTAATCCCCGTGAGTAACTCGAAGTGTACAGTGCCACCACTAGGAAATTTAATATACACATCCTCTTCACAGCAACCTCTCGACACCCACTTCTTCTTGCAATGCTCTATAGACTCAACATTTTTGTGAATACTTATTACCTTCACGCACTCACCTCCATAACATTAACACCAACCTTCTTACATTTATCAACCACATCCGCTTTAAACATTCTCATCCACCCACTCCAAGAACAACCCAACACTTGCATAAGCAGGCATATTAGGATTCAACTCACCAATCTCTTTGTACTGAAATCCCAAACTCTCATTGTACGTTTTATACTCAACACCAACTTTACGCATAGCCTTTCGGATATGTTTCAACTCAGTGGCTGGCTCATACCACCTAGGCATTGTAATTTTATACTTAGATGCAAGAGAACTCCAATGAGGTTTGTCTGCATAATCGTCCCGAAGATTAGCTTTAGCCCACTCTTGTTTCAATCTTACTGTTTCAGCAGCCTTTGCGCGATACTCATCACGCTGCTCTTTAGTCATCACTAAGTGGTGGTTCTTTGTGGTCGTATTCATGTTACTCTCCATTGTTTTGATACTCTTTATGTGTTTTCATACGTTACCCTAGGCTACCCTAGCGGGTAGCTCTAATTCTCTTGTTTATATGCTAAATCCATGAGGTTTAAAATGGAAGTAGATCCTTCTCCTCCATTAAATTATCAAATAACCCATCTTTCACTAGCTCCCACAATGTGCATTTAGTCAGATCATCCTTAACATCGTATGTCCGTAAGAGAAACTCATATACCGTTTCTTGTTGTGGCTGTGCAAAGTCTTTATCGTTTATGGTTTGTGTGGTCATTTCAAATCTCCTTCGATTTTAATATCAATTATGGTACCACTTCCATCGAGTGAATACAACCAGTGTACATCTAAACTCTCTACTGCAATGCCAAACTCTTTGTGAAGTTTGTATAGAGCTTCTTTCAATATTTCTTGAGGAAGCTCTTTCATGCTTCACGCACCCAATAGAACTCACCACCCTGTAAGTAGATTTCTTTCTTGTCTTTTGTATAGAAAGCATGTTCCTCTTGTAAATTGCGTGTTACTGTACCCTCTGAGAAACTTGCTGACACATAGTCGTACAAACTGAAATCCCAGTCACCGAAAACATTCAAGCCTTTTGCTTGTAATGCCTTGCTGAACTCAACACTTAAATCATTGGTAAACCAAACCTCACTATTTAGTTCTTCTATTGTAAGTGGTGTCCCACCTTCCTTGTTATTGCAAGCATCTCTAATAGAGCTTAACAACTCTTCAAGGTGATGGATAAGCTCATAACGAACGTCCTCATCTTTAACAGCTTCCAAATAACCTAGTGTAATCTCAATCTCTTTGTGCAAATTCATAGTGTCTCTCCTTTGTTTGTGTAGTTAGTATAGCGCTCAATTAATGCTTTAGCAACCCTCATCTAGTTGTTATTTCATTCCACCCACCTACTATTTAATTCAAAGTCAATGCGGCAACCCTTATCCAACTCTTTCAACCTCTTAACAATACCCTCTAGCCACTTGTGTGCGTAAATACCCTCAACAGTTGCTCTACACTCGATTGTGTGCAAGAAATACTCTCCTTGGCGTATAGTGTTTACACCAACTGTCACTTCATCCCAAGATGAGGATAA
>DUQY01000334.1 GCA_012837565.1 Bacteroidales bacterium
AACCTTATCTTCCCAAACACTGGTTGCAGATATTACTTGAGGAGATCCTACTGGCACAAATGTTGTGAAATCATTAGGATCATCCATAACACCTACTTGAATTCCTGCTGCATCTACTGTTGAAAAAAACATTTTGAATTCAACAGTTAATGTGTTTATCGGTATTGAAATATCAATAGGATTACATACGGCAACAACTCTTGTATTATTGTAGGAGTAGAAATACATTGCACCTGGTGAAGAGAAGTTTGTTGTTGATATATAAGGATAATTGATAGTAGAATAATTTGATACATTTCTTGACCAACATGTTGGATAAGAAGTAGCAGCTGTTCCTGTACCATAAGTGTCAAAGTTTTCTGAGAATGGCATAGTTATTATATAATCACATGCTGTGCGGAAACTTAATACTGCACTTGAATTTGAATATGTAGCATCACTACATAGGGTTGTAACATAAACTTCATAAAGAGTGTTTGCTGTTAAATTTGTCATTTGATATGGAAGAACAAAAATATCATCCTCAGTCCATGTTACACTTCCTGCAACTCTATAGTAAATCTTCCACTGAGTATCTCCAATATTACCAGCTGTGAATGTAATATTAGCATCTGTTGGAGTAACTCCCGCAGTTGCTAATCCTGTTGGACGAGCACAAGCTGGAATATAGTCAACTATTAGATTATCAAGATATCCATAACAATAAGTACTCGTGTATAGAGCTTTAAATGCAATATATTCTCCTAAGCCTGTATAGGAGCTAAAATTAACTTCGTATTCAGTCCAAGTTGTTGTCCCGATTATTGTATCTATAGAAACAAATGTAGTTGCATCTGCTGGGTCTGTCATAACTCCAACAACAAATATGTCTGTTGAAGATGAATTTTTATAGTAGAATGTTGCTGATAATGTATTGATAGGAATTGATGGGTCAATAGGTGACATTGCTGCTATATTATATGTTCCTGCTGTTCCAGCATAAAAATACAAGCAATTACCTGTATGTCCACCTGTATTAACATAAGGACGATCGTTATAGGTTGTTGTTCTAACCCAACAAGCTGGCATAATAGTTGTTCCTGTTCCATATCCTTCAAAGCTTTCAAAGAAAGGTAATGTTGTTATAGGAGCACAGCTAGTGCGGAATGAAAATTCATTACTTGGTGTAGATAGTTCTATTCCGCAATCTGTTGAAATATATACATTATGTAATGTGTTTGGATTTAGATTTTGTATTGTATGTGGATTTGTTGTAATATATACAGAGTCATAACCTGGAGCATTTGCTTCTTTCCAATATAACCACCAAGCATAATCAGTTGTGTTTCCTGGAATCCAAGAAACATCAACAGAGTTACTTGTGGTGTTAGCAAAAGTCAATGCTGATGGACGAGCACAATCTGGAATTATATCTACAACAACGTCATCTAAATAAAAGTAATTTGTGGTAGTATTATATTCAGACTTAAATGCAATATATTGACCAGTTCCTTGATAATTGCTGAAGTTTGCATCAAAGGTTTCCCATACAACAGTTGCTGAAGGAGAAAATGTAGCAATAGGGTCAAATGTTGTAGGGTCATTAGGGTTTGTCATAATCCCAACTATAACATTGCTTGTTGCGTTACCTTTCCTTATCTTAAATGAAGCCTTCAGTGTATTAATTGGAATTGAAGGATCAATAGGAGGAATAACTGCTATATTATAACTCCCTGTTGTTGCATAGAAATACAATGAAGCAGGAGCACTATTATTAGTAGTACTTAGATATGGATACGTTGAATATGTAGTTATTTTATTCCAACAAGCAGGGAAGTAAGCAGAACCTGTTCCGCCGTAAGTATCAAAGTTTTCAGAATAAGGTAATGTAGTTATTGCATCACAAGGTGTTCTAAATGAAATTACAGGTGTTTCTTCTGATAATTCTACTGAACAATCTGTTCTAAAATAGACATTATATGGAGTATTCGCAGTAAGTCCTTGCAATTCAAATGGATTAATATTAACCAGTACTGAATCATAAGTTGTTGCTGTTGCTGTCTTATAATATAGATACCAAGAAGCATCACCAAGATTTCCTTCTGTCCAAGAAAACTCTGCACTTGTTTGAGTAACTCCTGTCGTACTAACTGCAGTTGGTCTTGCGCAAGAAGGTATTGGTTCTACAGATACATCATCTAATCTTAGATTGTATCCATCAGGTGTATTTTGGCGAACAAATGCTATATATCTGTCACCTGAAAACTGATTTAGATTTATTTCGTATTGTTGCCAATCACCTACTGGAAGCATTTGAGTAAATATTTGTGTAAATCCAGGCATATTGCCAGAAACTCCCATACCTGTAGTATCTAATGTTGTAGTAATTCCATCTGAAATAAATACTGATATTTCATCAGGTTCAGTTGTTGAGGAGCTACTTCTCATTGCCCAAAAACGTAATCTTTCATTACCTGTTAATGATAATTTAGGAGTAATCAACCAATCATTATGTCCTGTTGTACCATAGTCAGTATAACATGCTGCGTGGCCAGTACCTGTATGAGCAGGAGTTGTGCCTTTTTTCCACCAATATTCGTATGTTCCATTGGTGCCTCCTTTGTCAACAACTGTCCAACAACTTGGAGCAGATTTATTGCCTGGAGCAACTGCTGGAGTCCAATTTGATTCAAATCCTTCTGCCCAAGGGAATGATGTTATTGCTCCACAAGCTGTATAGAATGTTGAAATATTTGTTGCCTCAGATAGATTTGATCCGCAATATGTTTTTATATAAATATTGTACCCTGTTGAAGCATTTAATCCTGTTAAGGTAAATGGATTTGAGTTTGCAGGAACTGAATCATATATTGTTGTTCCTGTTGGTGCATAATAAATATACCATGCAGCATCATAAATATTACCATTTGTCCAAGATAATTCTAAATCATTTTCCATAGTAGCATTTAATGTAACTGCAGTTGGTCTTGCACAAGATGGAACAGGTGATATTGAAACATCATCAAGATTCAAATAGTATCCACCTGTTGTATTGGTAACAAATGCTATACGATAATCTCCATAATATTGACTTAAATTAATTTCATATTCTGTCCAATCTGCAGCAGATACTAGTGTATTTGGCATTATTTCTGTAAATAATGAAGTGTCTGTTACAAGAGCAAGATCTGCTGCTTGAGTTGTAATATCATATATTCTAACTCCTATTTTATCTGCATAAGTAGAATAACCCTTTGCCCAAAAACGAAGTCTTTCATTTCCATTTAATGTTATTGGAGGCGTAATTAACCAATCGTTAGTAGCATATGTAGCCCCTCCTGTATACATTTGAGCTGCTCCAGTTCCTGAATGAATATAAGCTGCAGTTGTTGTGCTTCTCCAAATATAAGATGTACTTGAATATCCACCATTAATGTTTATCCAACAATTAGGAGCTAATGCATTACCTGGAGCTACTGCTGAGACCCAAGGCGTTGTTTCAAAACCTTCTGTCCAAGGGAATGATGTTATCGTACCACAAGCTGTACGAAAAGAAATAATTCTCCATGAACTTTCATCAGTTGCACAAATAGATTTAATTCTAACCTCATAAGCAGAACTAGCTATAAGTCCTTGTAATGAATTTGAACCAGAAGTAGCATAAATATTATCACTCCAAGTTGTTTCTAATGCTTGTTTATATTGTACAATCCAAGAATTACCACTTGTATTAGTTGTCCATGTAATATCTGCTGAAGATGTTGTGATATTTGATGCTAATAAATTATCAGGAGGATAACAATAAGATCCATTAGGAGTTATATTTAACTTAATATTTGCTCGCTTGTCTGTATTCCCAGAACCATCAGTTATTAAAGCAAGATTTGTTGTAAAAGATAATGGAGATGAGTCTTTGTATCTATTATAGCTAATTGCAGGTGTTCCTGTATTATTATAAATAGTCATACTACAACTGCCACTAGTACTACAGCCTGTTCCTTCTGTTAGGACTAATAAATTTCCAGATCCTGTTTAGGAGAATGAAGAAGAAAATATAAATTTCTTCCATCCAGAACTTGGAGTGTAGAAAGATGTTGAATCATAAACAAGAGTAGCATTTGAAGTTAAAGTTGTCCATGATTGATTAAGGTTGATAGAAGCATCAGTTATCTCAATCAAATAGATTTTCACTCTCTTTCCTGTGCCAGTAGTAACAGAAGAAAGATTATACTCAATACTTTCTATACTCCCTCCTAATCCTATTCCAATCTCAGAAGCAGAATAAAGGTGCGCAGATATATTGTATCCATATAATCCAGGCATAGCACTCGTACTTGCTGTTGTTGTTCCAGTGCCAATTGCAATTGGTACGGTTTGCGACCAGCCACTAATAGCGAACATTGTCGCCACCAAAAATAATAATAATCGTTTCATTTTTTTCTTTAATTTAAGTTAAACATTATATCTGTTATATATTATATGGTTGCAAATATATAACATCAAAAGCCATAATGCAAATTTTTGTTGATTATTCTTAATGTTTATAAATAGCTATCTAATATTTTATTGTGTTTAATATACAGTGTTTTGTTATATAAGTTTTTTGAAAAATCCATGTTCCTGAGAGTTTGAAGTTCTATTAATCAATTTTGTGAAAATATTTATTTTGCTTCTAGTGTTTTTGACACTTATTAATCTAAAGGTTCTTCTTCTTCTTTCTTACAAGCTTTTATTTCTTTCATCTATACATTATTATATAGGAGGCCTAAAAATATGAATATTTCTCATATTCGTCTCTATATTTTCTCGTTCTATTCTTCTGTTTTCTTCCTTTCTAATCCCATATATTTCTCTTTATGTTGAATTCTCAGTAATAACCATATAATAAATTGAAAAAAGATTTTAAAATATCTCTAAGGTTTCCAATTAGTTAAGTCTATTCTATAAAAAAAGATATAAAAAAAGTGTACAAATGTTTGGTAGTTTAGAAAATGGATGTATCTTTGCACTCCCAATCAGGACACACTCTAACGAATGGCCGAGGCGAGAGAAACATATAAGTAGAGTACTGAGCGGGGATAAGTTCATTGAAACAAAGGAAACCAAAGGTAGCGAAAGTTTAGAAGATACAAAGTTTCATAGTATTTATACTTTGATTACTTTATAGAATTAGAAACAGAGTCAAGAAGAACAAAAATTTTACAATGAAGAGTTTGATCCTG
>DUQY01000107.1 GCA_012837565.1 Bacteroidales bacterium
GATATTCAGGTTGAGGATCATTTAAACCAGTAGTTATTAATGTGTCAAGATACCATAAATCTATATCGCTTGTTCCTAATGACATATTTGTGACAACTACAATTGATGTATCTCCAACTAATTTCATCCAGTTTGGATATATTGAAATATTATTCCCATTTTTAATAGCCTTTTTCCAAATTAAATTACCATCAGGATCTAATTTCATTACTACAATTGATGTTGTTGCCCCTCCAAATGCTACACCTAAAATATCTGTATCATTGAATGATGCTCCTTGACCAAAGGAACCTAAGATATAAATATTTCCTTGAGAATCAAACTCAGAATGATAGATTCTGTTAGTCATAGAGGTTGGGGTTGCAAAAGCCTCCTCCGAGCCCATATAGGATTTTGCCCAAGCCCATCCGCCTTGGCTATAAGTAAGAGAAAAGGAAGTTAAAAGAAGGAATAAAAAGAATAATGTTTTTTTCATAATCAGTAAATATTAAAGGGTTCTGTTTATAGTAACAATGCTTTTAGGGAAAAAGTAAGTGCTATAATTAAAAATAGCACTTACTTATAAGGTTAGTTGTTTAATTCTTAATTAGTTTCAAGTAATAAACCTTGTTTTCCTTGTTTATTACTCTAAGGATATAGGTTCCTTTCAATACATCTTGTATATCTAAAGTATTAGTTCCTTGAACTTTCTTAAGATTCTTTCCTGTCATATCCATTAAAAAAAGTTCAGAAATATTATCTACCTGTTTTATCAAGTGTAAACTAAAATCAGGACGATAGAAAACAAATGCAAACTGCATTTAGTCTTAATTACAAATCTGTCAACCTTATTCAGGACGAGTCATATAAGCTTTCATACTCCCCAATCACCATATTAAACTTTTGTTCCTTTGTTTCAGTCTTCAGTTCATGGCATGATGTTGGTGGAATCATGCCATGATGTTGATGGAATCATGGCATGATATTGACCGATTCATGGCATGAATTGGAGATTGAATCTTTGAAAGAAAAGATGGAAGTCAAGATATATAAGATTATTACTAAGTTATTTTAGATTGGTGCTTTGTGATATGTCTTTGAAGTTTAGGTTTAATGGATATTTTTAATTTATTATAAGTATTGAGAAAGGTTTAGGGTCTGGCATAGTCAAAGTCAGGTGAAGAAAAATTGACTTTGTGAGAGTGTAATTATCTTTTTTTGTCTTAGGAAACCTTTTTAGAAAAGGGAAATGAATTTTTGCAAAGGTCTCGAAAACTAAACAATCGGTTTTTAATTGGTATAAACAAAAAAGAATCTCAAAAACCTTTTAGGGCTTTTGAGATTCTTTTGTATTTAAGTTTATCCAAGTAAATAAGTGTTTAAATCTTTTACGTTTATCAAAGACTTATTATTTGTACTTATTGATAGTATTCTGTTTTTCTATTGCTTTGGAGCTGCTTGTGGAACGTCTTTAACAACTTCTACTAGTTCTACTTCAAAAGAAAGAAGGCTTCCTGCTGGCAATTCTGGAGAATCCATATCGCCGTAACCAAGATCTGGGCTTATCCAGAATAAGAATGTTGAACCTTCGCTCATTAGTTGTAGTCCTTCTGCCATACCTGGTATAATTCCATTCATTCCCATAATTACTGGGTCTTCTCCTCTTTCAAATGTACTTTCAATTACTTTACCTTCTGCTAACTTCAAACGATATTGTATTCTTACTCTATCTTCTAATGTTGGTTTCGCTCCTTTTCCTTGCTTGATAACTTTGTATTGTAAGCCTGATATGGTGGTTTGAACTCCTTCTTTAGTTTTGTTGCTTGCTAAGAATTTTGCTGATGTCTCACGGTTTTTTTTCCCTTTTACAGCTGCAGCAGCTTTTTGCTTTTCTTGCATCTTTTTTTCATATTCCATCATAACATTTTGTATGTTTTCTGGTTTAATGATGAAGTTTGTGTCTCCCTCATAAGCCGAGTAGAAAGCACTCATTAGGATTTCTGGATTGATATCCATGTCTTGCCCTTTAAATTGAGACCCCATATTTTGTCCTATGCAATATGATGCAGAGTCAACGATTGTTTTCAAATCTCCTTTACTTACTTCTTTTTTTTGTGAGCAAGCTGCAAACATTGTAGATAGTAATAGAATTAGTACTGCACTTTTTAAAACTACTTGTTTCATTTTTGTTTTGATTTATTTTTATATTCTTAATTTTTATATTGCTTATTGAAAGCGAGTGCAAAATTAAACATTATTTCATTCTATCAGTCAGATTTGCAAAAAATAGTTGATAAAAACTTTTATCTTAATTAGATTTGTTAGATATTTGCAACCTAATTCACTCAGATGAGTATATAAAGTTATACCTAACCAAATTAGTTTATTGAAATGAAAAATAAGTATATAGATTTAATAGAACAAACTTTTGAGTTCCCACAGGATGAATTCTTAGTTGAAGATGATAAGTTAGTTTTCCACGATATCCCATTAATGGATATAATCAAACAATACGGAACTCCTCTAAGGATTACTTATTTACCTAAAATAGCATCTCAGATTCAAAAAGCAAAGAGATTATTTAATGTTGCTATTGCAAAAGTTGACTATAAGGGCCATTATAATTATTGCTATTGCACCAAGAGTTCCCACTTCTCTTTTATAATGGACTCAGTTCTTGCAAATGATGTTAATATTGAAACCTCTTCTGCTTTCGATATAAATTTAATTAATGAACTTCACGAGCAAGGAAAGATTTCAAAAGATCAGTATATTATATGTAATGGCTTTAAACGTCCTCAGTATATTGAAAACATTGGAGAATTAATTCGTCAAGACTTCATTAATGTTATACCTATTATTGATAATAAGGAAGAGATATTGTTATTAGATGAACATATTGATAGAGAGTGTCAGGTTGGAATTAGGATTGCGGCAGAGGAAGAACCGATGTTTGATTTCTATACCTCAAGATTAGGAATTAGATATAACGATATTCTTTCTTTCTATAATAATAAGATAGCTACCAACCCTAAGTTTAAACTAAAGATGCTTCATTTCTTTATCAATACTGGGATAAAGGATTCGGCTTATTATTGGAATGAACTTCAAAAATGCGTTAGTATTTATTGCGAACTAAAGAAGGTATGTCCTGATTTGGATTCACTAAATATTGGAGGAGGATTCCCAATTAAGAACTCCTTAGCCTTTTCTTTTGATTATGAATATATGGCAGAAGAGATACTTGCTCAAATTAAGGAAATATGTAATAAACAAGAGGTTGAAGAGCCAAACATATTTACTGAATTTGGTTCGTTTACCGTTGGGGAGTCTGGATGTATTCTATATTCAATAATTGACCAAAAAAGACAAAATGACCGTGAGGTTTGGTATATGATTGATAGTTCTTTTATAACAACACTACCTGATACTTGGGGAATTGGTCAAAGGTTTATTCTACTACCTATAAATAAGTGGGAAAATGAATACCAAAGAGTTTTCTTAGGAGGACTTACTTGCGATAGTCAGGACTATTATAGTGCCGAGGCACATTCGAATGCTGTTTTCCTTCCTAAATATACCAATGAGGATGACGAGCCACTATATATTGGATTCTTCCATACGGGAGCCTACCAAGAAAGTTTGGCAGGTTACGGAGGAACTCAGCATTGCTTAATACCTCAGCCTAAACATATAATTTTGGATAAGGATGAAGATGGCGAATGGTTTACAAAATTATTTGCTAAAGAACAAAGCCATAAGTCGATGCTGAAAATTTTAGGGTACTAATTACAAACTATTTATATTATAACTTTATTTGTAAAAAAAAATCACTACCTTTGCAACTGATTTTACTGTTATTAAACAGAGAGTTAAAACAAATTTATTAATTTTTAATTTACACAATGAAAGAAATAAAATATTCAGGAAAGACCAGAAAAGAATCTGATCTATTGGGAACAAAAGAAATCCCTGTTGAGGCATTGTATGGCGTACAATCTTTAAGAGGTTTTGAAAACTTTCAAATATCAAACGAAAAACACTGCGATTACCCTAACTTTATTAAAGGATTTGCAATAGCAAAAAAAGGGGCTGCAATAGCTAATCACAAACAAGGACTACTAACTGACCAACAATTTGAAGCTATTTGCAAAGCTTGTGATGAAATTAATGAGGGACAATGGCATGACCACTTCCTTTCAGATATGATTCAAGGTGGTGCAGGTACTACCATGAACATGAATGCTAACGAAGTTATTGCTAACCGTGGTCTTCAAATCATGGGAAAAGAACTTGGACAATATGAGTTCCTTTCTCCAAATGACCATGTAAACTGTTCTCAATCTACAAATGATGCTTATCCAACTGCCTTACATTTTGGCTTATATATGGAAAGCAAAACACTTATCGATGCTATTGAAAAAATAGTAGCATCTTTAAATAAGAAAGCTGAAGAATTTGCTGAAGTTATTAAGATGGGACGTACTCAGCTTCAAGATGCTGTTCCAATGACCTTAGGACAATCATTTAAAGCTTTTGCTGATGCATTGGATGCTGAAAGAACAAGATTAATCAGAGAAATTAAAGATTTTCTAGTAGTTAATATGGGAGCAACTGCAATTGGTACAGGAATCTGTTCTCAACCAGGATACAGCAAACTATGCGTTGATGCTCTTAGAGATATTACAGGATGGGATGTTACACTTACAGGAAACTTAGTTGAATCAACTCACGATACATCTTCTTTAGTTGGACTTTCTTCTCAATTACGTCGTATTGCTCTAAAAACAATCAAAATATGTAATGACCTTCGCCTAATGGGATCTGGTCCAAGAGCAGGAATTCATGAAATCTTCCTTCCAGAAATGCAACCAGGTAGTTCAATTATGCCAGGGAAAGTCAATCCAGTTATTCCAGAAGTAGTGAATCAAGTATGTTATAGAGTTATTGGAAACGATACCACTGTTATGATGGGAAGCGAAAATGCTCAATTAGAATTAAATGTTATGGAACCTGTTATGGCGTACTCATTATTTAATTCAGTAGAACTTCTTGTAAATGGTTTAGATACTCTAAGAACTAAATGTATTGACAATGTTAAGGCTGACGTTGAAAACTGCAGACATCAGGTTAGACATTCAATCGGAATTGTAACAGCTTTAAATCCTATTATCGGATACAAGAGCTCAACTAAGATTGCAAAAGAAGCAATGGAAACAGGAAAAGGTGTTTATGAATTAGTGCTTGAGCACGATATCCTATCAAAAGAAGACCTTGACACAATCCTACTTCCAAAGAATATGATTGAACCAGTTAAGTTGGATATTAAACCAAGACGCATACTATAAATAATAAGTTAATCCTTATTAAATTTCTGATTAAGAAAGTCTTCCTTTAAATAAAAGAAGACTTTCTTTGTTTTTTACTAAATTATTTTAGAAAATTACTATCTTTGCATCTTATGGTTAAAGGAGAAAAACATATAATTGATATTAGAAATAAGAGGGCATCGTTTGAATACTTCTTCATACAAACCTATATTGCAGGAATGCAATTGTGTGGAACTGAAATTAAATCAATCAGAGAAGGGAAGGCAAACTTAACAGATGCCTATTGTTCTTTTTTGAATAATGAGCTTTGGGTTAACAACCTACACATTGCCGAATATCGTTTTGGCTCCTACTATAACCATGAGGCTAAACGCTCACGCAAGCTACTTTTGCAAAAGAATGAACTCAAAAAACTCGAAGGAAAAACAAAGGAAAAAGGGTTAACTATAATTCCAATACTCCTTTTTGTTGATAGTAGAGGCTTTGCTAAACTTGAAATAGCTCTTGCTAAAGGGAAACATTCCTATGACAAGAGAGAATCTATTAAGCAAAGTGAATCGAAACGTGAGTTAGATAGAATGATGAAAAAACAACACGAATAAAAGACTAAGAAAAATAAAATATAAACATAATAAATCAATTTATATGATAAAGAAGTTAATCAGTTTGGTTTTTGCAATTCTTTTCACATTTGTTGGATACTCTCAAACAATTCCTTTTGGAAAAGGTTATGTTATTAATGGGGAAGTCAAAAACACATATGAAGGATTTGTTACTTTACGTTCTTATTTTAGAGATGGTAACGAAAGGATTGACACTGCATATATTGAAAATAATAAATTTACTTTCCGCAGTCCAATTTCTGAAGCAATCCCTGCCCTTTTGACAATTAATGGGATGAGAGATTTTAGAATTTATCTTGAACCTACCACCTATGAGATAAAGATTGACGCCAAAAAAGTTAGCAAAACAATAATAAAAGGCTCTAAGTGGACAGATGAGTGGAACGAGGTAACCACTCCTTTGAAAGCAGAAGACTACGGCGTCCATCTAAGAAGATTGGAAAACTGGGTAATAAATAATCCTGAACATATATTCTGTGCTGATATCATTTCTTCATACTTAGCTTATAAATGGGATTACGAAGAACTTTTTAAAACCCTAAACACCCTTTTGAAGCCAGCCACTCAAACCTATCACTATATTAAACTAAGAGATAGAGAAAAAGCTCTTGAATCTATTGCTATTGGACAAAAGGCACCAGACTTTAGTCTTGATAATCTTATGGGTAAGAGTATTAATTTATATAGGTATTTAAATGGAAAGAAGTTTCTTTTGATTGACTTTTGGGCATCATGGTGCGTTCCTTGTAGGGAAGAAAATCCAAACCTTCTTGTAGCTTACAATAAGTTTTATTCAAAAGGATTTGATATTTTAGGCGTTTCTTTAGATGTTGATAAAAAATTGTGGAAAGAAGCTGTTCAAGATGATAGGTTAAAATGGGAACAAGTTTCCGACCTAAACCTATGGAATGGACAAGCTGCAAAGAAATATATGATTAAGGCAATCCCTTATAATGTTCTTATTGACGATAAAGGCACAATAATTGCAAAAAACCTTAAAGGAGAAGAATTAATAAATAAATTAGAAGAATTAACCAGCACCTATGGGTATTCAATTCAAGGAAACATAGCAGGAATTTCTGATGGTAATGTAAGACTAAATCTCTTACTTGAAGGAGGAGAAAAGAAAACCTTTAATACAAAGATAAGAGATGGTAAGTTTGAATTTAAGGGCGTCGTTGATTTTGTTTGTGTAGCTAAAATTGAGCTACCAACTAAGAATGGAGACTTTTCTTTCTTTATGGAAAACAATACCATTAAAATAACAGGCTCAAAGGAAGATATAGAAAACATATCAATTAAAGGCTCTCCTAAGAATGACACCTACGCAAACCTTATCGATAGATGCAATAAGTCTTCGAATCCTATACAGTCTCTAATGAACGATGTTTCAAAAAACCCAAGCTCCTTCTACACCCCTCTTTTAGTGAGCAATTATTTAGCAGCTTATTTAAGTGATAACGAAATTAAAGAGATTGTATCATTATTTAATAACGATGCAAAGAAGATGTATCAATACAAACTTCTTCAAGACTATATTGAAGAGATGCAAAAGAAAGAAAAGGTTGGAGAAAAGTTTATTGATTTCACCCTTCCAAACGTAAATGGAATAGATATTAAAGCTTCCGATTACATTAAAGACAAGAAATACGTTTTAATTGATTTCTGGGCATCTTGGTGTACTCCTTGTAGGACAGAAAGCAAGTATTTAGTTCAAGCATACGATAAGTTCAAAACAAAAGGGTTTGATATTCTTGGCGTTTCTCTTGATAAGGATAGAACAAAATGGATAAAAGGAATTAATGATGATGGATTAGTTTGGGAAAACGTTTCCGATTTACTTCAATGGAATAGCATTGTTGTTAAGCTTTATAAATTAGAATCTATTCCTCAAAACATTTTAGTAGACAATAAAGGTAATATTGTTGCTCGTAACCTAAGGGGAGAAAACATTATGACCACACTTAATCAATTCTTTATAAAATAACACTACATATTATATGATCAAACAGAAACCAATGCAGAGAATTAAAAAGACCTCTATGGGCAAAGCTATTTTGCAATACTCAATGATAGGATTAGGAATATTAATGTACACCTTTGCGTGGTCGGCATTCCTTATACCACAAAAAATAATTGGAGGTGGAGTAGCAGGTATTGCGTCCATTATCTTCCTTGGAACAGGTATTCCTGTGGGTGTTTCCAATTTAATAATAAATATCGTTCTCCTTCTTATTGGGATCAAAACTCTTGGAGGGAAATTTGGAATAAACACAGTTGTTGGAATAATTATTGCATCCCTTTCATTTATACTTTGGCAACAAGTAATACATATTGAAACAATTATTAAGCCAGAAAACTTTGAACCTTTCATGTGTGCTATTATTGGTGCAGGTATATCAGGAGTTGGAATTGGAACAACATTTAACTATGGAGGAAACTCGGGCGGAACAGATATAATTGCTCTAATTATAACCAAGTATAGGAACATTAGTGCAGGAACAGTAATCTTGTATATCGATATTTTCATTATCCTTTCTGCGTTCATCCTTCCTGGAATGACAATAACAAATATTGTTTATGGATATGTTGTGATGTTTGTCTTTACATACGTATTAGACCTTACCATTGAGGGTAATAAACAATCTTATCAGATTATGATATTCTCAAACAAAGCCGAAGAAATAGCAGATGGCATTGGCATTGGACTTAAACGTGGAGTTACTCTTCTTGATTCAAAAGGTTGGTACTCAAAAAAGTCTCAACAAATCGTTATGGTTATTGCAAGAAAGCAAGATAAGGTTGAGATTATGCGATTGATTAAAGAGATTGACCCAGATGCTTTCATATCTGTTGACAAGGTGCAAGGAGTATTTGGAAAGAACTTCGAAACACTTAGATCATAACACACATAAGCATTCACCAAAACAATTATAAGTTCTGAAAAACAAATTGACAATTAACCTAAAACAGAATAAATAGAACTAAAGAAATGGTGAAAACAATCCAAAATATTAAGAAAACTTCTACCGGAAGACTCCTCTGGCAATACTTCATGATAGCACTTGGCATATTTATGTATGCTTTTGCTTGGTCAGTTTTCCTTATACCTAAAAGCATTGTTGGTGGTGGAGTTGTTGGTATAGCATCCATTATTTATATAATGACAGGCTTCCCTGTGGGTATATCCAATTTTGCAATTAATATAATCCTCCTTCTTATTGGATTCAAAGTATTAGGAGGAAAATTTGGACTTAATACAATTATCGGCAGTCTTATTGCATCTCTTTCATTTCTTTTCCTCCAACAAGGTATTGACATTCAACAATACTTCGACCTTACTAAGTTTGACCCATTTATGAGTGCTGTTATTGGAGGTGCTATTTCAGGGGTTGGAATTGGTTTATGTTTTTCCAATGGAGGGAACTCAGGAGGGAGTGATGTCATTGCACTAATGTACACAAAGTATCACAATGTAAGCCCTGGCTCTGTTATCTTTGTTATTGACGCCATAATAATTGTATCCTCAATTATTATTCCAGCAAACTCAATCGAAAGCATAATATATGGTTTTATTGTAATGGCTGTTTTCACTTATTCCATCGACTTAGTTATTGAGGGAAATAAACAATCCTATCAAATCTTAGTCTTCTCAAAAGAAAATAGAGCAATAGCTGATGCAATTGGAAAAGATATTAAACGCGGAGTTACATTACTACATGGGGAAGGATGGTACTCTAAACAAGACCAAAACGTACTGATAGTTATTTCAAGAAAAGCGGAGAAAGTAGAAATAATGCGAGTAATTAAACAAATAGACCCTACCGCCTTTATATCCATAGGAAAAACCCAAGGAGTATTTGGAAAGAACTTCGACGACATTAAATTATAGTCAGTAGTAATGGGTAAATCGATAATATCTAATAACCTGTTTACTAAAATCAAAGGTCAAATTTACCTTCTGAGTATATTCATACTATCAATCTTAATCTCTTCTTGTTCAAAATACGATTCAATTGATGATAAGAAAGTTTTCTTTTATAACGAAAGTGCAAATATATCATCCCTCGACCCAGCCTTTGCAAAAGACCAAGCAATGATTTGGGCAAATCTTCAAATCTTTAATGGCTTAGTCCAGTTAGATTCCCTCTTGGACGTTCAGCCCTCAATTGCAAAAACATGGGAAGTCTCAGAAGATGGACTAACCTATACCTTCCTATTAAGAGACGATGTTTACTTCCATAACCACGAATTATTTAAGGGAAAGAAGAGAAAAGTAATAGCATCCGACTTCGTTTATTCGTTCAATAGAATAATAGATGAAAAGCTTGCATCCCCAGGATCATGGATATTCAACTTAGTTAGAACCTCATCAGATAAAAGGAAAACCTACTCATTCTCTGCCCCAAACGACTCAACATTTCAAATCGTTCTAAAACAAGCCTTCTCCCCTTTCCTTGGCTTACTAACAATGCCCTACGCCTCTGTTGTGCCAAGAGAAATCATAGAAAACTACGGTGAAGACTTCAGAAAAAACCCAGTAGGTACAGGACCATTCTATTTTAAGATGTGGAAGGAAGGAGTAAAGCTTGTATTACTAAAGAATGAAGATTACTTCGAAAAAGACGACAAGGGGACACGCCTCCCCTATCTTGATGCAGTCAATATCAGCTTTATAATAGATAAACAGTCAGTCTTCTTAGAATTTGTTAAAGGCAATATCGATTTCATTTCAGGCATAGATGCAAACTATAAAGACGAAGTATTGACAAGAAATGGAGAGCTTCAAGAAAAGTATAAGGATAAAATAAACCTTATAACCCAGCCCTATCTAAATACAGAATACTTAGGGTTTATGGTTGATAAGGAACTCAGTCCAAAAGATAACCCACTTCTAAATAAGAAAATCCGCCAAGCAATAAACTATGGATTTGACAGAAAGAAAATGATTAAGTACCTAAGAAACAATATTGGAATGGCTGCAGAAAATGGAATCATCCCGAAAGGCTTAGCAGGATTCGACACCAATAACACTTACGGATACACATATAACCCCCAGAAAGCGAAAGAACTTTTAGCAGAAGCAGGCTATAAAAATGGCGTTGGGCTCCCACCAATCTCACTCCAAACAACCTCAACCTACCTTGATTTATGTAAATATATACAACAACAACTTAACCTCTTAGGTTTCGATATCAAGGTTGATGTCAATCCACCAGGAGCATTAAGAGAACAAATTGCCCAATCAAAATCGATGTGGTTTAGAGGAAGCTGGATAGCAGACTACCCCGATGCAGAAAACTATCTCTCCCTATTCTACTCCCCAAACTACTGCCCCAAAGGACCAAACTACACCCATTTTTCCAATAAAACATACGATAAACTCTACGAAAGAGCACAAAAAGAAACCTCCATCCAAAAAAGAGCTGACCTATACACACAAATGGACAAATTAATAATGGAAGAAGCCCCAATAGTAGTCCTATACTACGACCAAGTCCTCCGCTTTGCACAAAAAAACATAGAAGGCCTATCCTCAAACCCAATGAACCTACTAATCCTAAAACACGTTAGAAAGAACTAGGTTTATCAACTTGCCACATTGCCTGCAAAGAAATCCCACACAATTTAAACGTTCTATTTTCAGCCCTTAGACTCTTTAATCAAAAAACTCCTTATCTCCACGCCCCAAACACACCGTCTCCAAGGCTCAAACTCCTTGTCTCCAGACACAAGACTCATTATCTCCAGCTCTAATCTCCTTATTAATCGAAATATAGGCACACTAATAACTTGCAAAAAGCCTAATAGCATTTTCAAAATTGATAGCAAAAATC
>DUQY01000108.1 GCA_012837565.1 Bacteroidales bacterium
GACCCAAAGACAATAGCAAGGATAAAGAAATAAGATTATTGTATTTTTATTATTTACTCTGAGTCTCTATTATTTCCCAATAACCACTTCTTGTTGAACCATTACGCCTTATTTTATTTTCTTCTTGAAGGCGATTCATTGTTCTAATTATTGTTCTTCTTGATTTGCTTACTAGAACAGCTAGTTCATCCAATGTTATTTCTGCATTATTTCTAATATGATTTAGAATAGCATTTTCAATATCTTCATTGGTGCCATTATTAGTGCCATTATTAGTGCCAACTTTGGTGCCATCTAATAATTCTCCTTGTTTTCTCTTTAAGGTATTCAGGATTTCGTTAAGCATAAAGTCAATAAAAAAACGACTATCTGCATGCTTTGTACTCTCAGCAATAGCATTATAATAGGCTTCTTGATTATCGTAAACCATATTTTCAACAGGAAGATGTTCAAACAGAGGATGTAGTTGCCCAAGTATTAAAGACTGCCACAATCTTCCCATACGTCCATTGCCATCACTAAAAGGATGAATAAACTCAAACTCATAATGAAACACACAACTCTTAATAAGCAAATGATCTTTCGACAACTTAAGCCATTGAAATAAATCATCAATCAATAACGCCACCCTATCAGCAGGAGGAGCCATATGTATTAATTTCTTATCAGAAAACACACCAACGCCACCTTTTCTAAAACGCCCTGCATCATCAGTCAAAGCCTCCATCATCAAACGATGAGCTTTCAACAAGTCTTTAGGAGAAAATACATTTAACACAGGATATGCCTCATAAGCTTTCATAGCATTCCTAACCTCTTGTATTTCATGCAATGGAGCCACAACAGTTTTCCCATTAATAATATCAGTTACCTCACTTTCAGTAAGTTTATTCCCTTCAATAGCAAGTGAACTATAAATAGTCTTGATGCGATTAGCTTTTCTTAACAACAATGCATCACTTTGCTCCATACGGATAGCATAACGTTCTATCTGAGCCGATATTTCCGCAATCAAATTAATAGCTTTTGCTGATATGGTAAATGGAGGTGTGTACATATTATTATTTTCGTGCAAACATTTCTATTCTATCTAAACCTTGAATCCAGCAAAGAAGAAAGCAAATCGTAGTTGAAAGGAATAACAACAAATTCATCAATTAAATTCATAGATAACCAATTCTAATAAGATGCAAAGATAATGATAAAATCAACAAAACTTATCCATTTTCAACAACATAATCGAATAAAACTCAATTATCATATCAGAAACGGAGTTAATTTTTAAATATCATACCAATAATATACCACAGAAAAATAGGAAAAGACGCCTTCCGTGAACTATCAGACCCAAAGACAATAGCAAGGATAAAGAAATAACAACCTATTCATTTGTTAGTGCCATCTTTAGTGCCAATTATTAGTTTTCTTTGTTTTCTTTTCAAGGTATAAACATTTAATTAAGCATAAAGTCTATTGTTTAAAATAAATCAACGAGCAATTTCCAATCATCAAGTTTACCTTGCCTATAAGAATAACTACTATTATCATTATAATACCATTGTTCATTTTCTTTAATAACTATACCTCCAATAAACTCATGTTCACAACCACCTATTTTGTTTAATTGTTTTATGTATTTATTTAAGGCTTCAGCCTTTTCTATTGTTTCCTGTGAAGATGCAGTTTGTCCACCTTTAGTATCAAATATACCTATTTTATTATCTTTTAATTTTATTATCCAATCTGGATAAAATAAGCTCTCTTTGTCTTTTGTTGTATTGAAATACTTTAGTGCAAAATAGTCTTTACCATAATCACCATTCTTAAACCACCATTCCAAAGTATCTACTTTTTGTTCTAAAAACTGAATAAATTCCATTTCGTTTATCTTGCCTGTATATTCCTTTTCTATATAGAAATCTTTCAATACACATAACTTAGTTGGACATAATACAAAATCATCAGTATAATAGTAATATCGCTTAATCTTAAAAACTTCTGCCTCTCGTTCCATTATCTCCTCTTTTCTTTTTGACATAAAGTGATTTAATATAGGATGATAATCCTTTAATGATTTTGTTATTACCTTTCTAAAAGCACTATTTGATCCTTTTAAAATATCATTTATAAATATCTTATAACAAGTATTACTTTCATATTCAAGAGAATTTAACAACCATACTCTTAGAGAAGATTTAAAAGGAGACCATGATCGTGCAATATTAGTTATTCTGGTATCTCCTTCGGTTTGTTCTTTTAGCAATTGCTGACAAAGTAAGGTAAAAGTTTTTTCAACATCATTATTAGAAACTTCAAAATCTGCGTCCCTGCCTTCTGTGTTTATATCAGAATTAATATTATCAAAGTCTTCGAACTCTGCATCAACTATTATCTTATTGATTAAATGAGTATTGATTTCTACTCCTCTTTGTTTTAATTTATTGTGTTTTTCTTCTGGACTCATTATTTCAGTTGTAAATCCAAAGAAATTATCAAAAGAATCTCTCATGCTCCTTTGAAAAGCTATTGCATTACCTAAGTCACCATAATCTAAACGTGAAATAAAATCACTTTTCATGTTATTGTCAATTACAATGTCTTTACCATTAATATTCTCGGCAGAAAATACAAAAGGTTTATTTGTACTAGAAGCATCAGGAACATTAACCTCGTTTCTTTTATAGTTAGTAAACAAGAAACCTGTTCTAAGTAAAGCAGAATGCTTGAAAGTATCTTTGTCTTTCGGATCAGCAATACGTAAAATCCGACCAAGAGTTTGAGTATGAAATTGTGCTGAATTTATCTCTCTATACATTACTAATACAGAAGCACGTGGGCAATCCCAACCAGTACCTGCTGCTTGTTTGAAAAGCATAAATTCCACCTTATTATCATTATCGGATATCCCATCCATATTTTCCTTTCTCCTATCAAACCAATAAGCAATCTTTTTTTCATCAACACCATTACTTATAAGGTAATTGGTTACTATTTGC
>DUQY01000109.1 GCA_012837565.1 Bacteroidales bacterium
ACTATGTGAGTGAGCTGCAAAGAAAAGATATCAAACTTAAAGATGTAGAGATTTACGCAAAAGCACAAAGCCTAGGTTGGATTAATCCTGATAGGGCTGCTAATGAGGTAATGGGCGAAAAGAAAGCACATACCCATATACCTACAGAGCAAATAAGA
The DNA here is from genome assembly GCA_012837565.1 of Bacteroidales bacterium. Taxonomy (GTDB): domain Bacteria; phylum Bacteroidota; class Bacteroidia; order Bacteroidales; family P3; genus UBA10566. Next base: position 159 of record DUQY01000109.1, read on the forward strand.
GTTAGTTTTAATAATGACGATGCTGGTAATCTTGATGATGAAGAAGATTCAGAAACTAATTAGATTTTTTGTACTCTTCCAAAACCAGATCTATACCTTTGTCTAGTAGTTTAGATATAGGTATCATTGTTTCTCCTGATAATGCTTTTAATTGTTCGTAAAGTTCAGTATTTACTGCATTGGATATCGGAGTTCTAGTTTTTAGACCTCTACTCATTTTTATCACCTCAATAGCATTATACAATACATTGTTGTTGCTTGCAACTACAAGTAGTTAGTGGTATAATATAGGTGAGGTGATGTTCATGACAAACGAAGAATTATCTATAAAATGGGCTGAATTATATAAAGAAGGAAACTCCATTGAAAAGATAGCAAAGCAAGAAAGAAAAAGTACTGAAACTATATACAAGTGGTTGAAAAAGAACAATGTTGAAATAAGATATGCAAAAACAACAGATAAAACTTGGCGAGATGTTCCTCTTAAAAAAGCTAAGGAATTATATAGTACAGGTATCTCAATATCAGAAGTAGCAAGACAATTAGGATTCAACAAGGGTATGGTTAGGTATGCTTTGAATAAAAATGGTGTGCAAACAACTAAGAGAAATAATGTTTTTACTGATGATGAAGTTGCAACTCTTTATGAAAAAGGACACTCTTTAGAAGAAATAGCCACAATGTTTGAGGTTGGTAGAAGTAAAATTAGAACTGCTATATCATATACAGATGTAGAGATTAGGGAAAGAACGCCTTTTGACATGGATAAGAAAACAGAAATCCCTGACTACTCCCCCTATGTTTTGGGGAATAGACAAACTCATTATACGAAGAATACTGGAAAATATGCTCATAATAGCAAGGTCTATACTGATGAAATTTTTTTCAATGAGTGGTCGCATGAATTAGCTTATTTCTTAGGATGGATGGCATCAGATGGCAATATACCAAAAGCTAAAAATGCATTTAGAATAACGTCTACAGACATAGAACACTTGGAAGGCTTATTTTCCTTATTCTCTTATGGGTGGACAACAAGTATTAGAAAATGGGATTCTAAAAAATATCCTAACAACAATACAGCTGGAACTATTGCTATATCAAGAAAAGACATTGTAGACAAGTTGGTAAACTATGGTATAACACCTAATAAGTCACTCACGATGGAAATGCCATATATTCCAAAGAACTATGTTAGGGACTTTGTTAGAGGTGTATTTGAGGGTGACGGATGTATTTCTTTTAAAAGTCCAACTTCCCCTGTTATTACATTTGCTAGTGGTTCCGAGAAGTTTTTGATTGGATTAGGAGAAGCTATCGAAAAACAAACAGGTCTTAAAATATACGTTGGTTCAGATAAAAGTGGAACCTATAGATTGGTATATGGTAGCATAAATGCCATCAAAGAACTATTTTATTACATGTATGAAGGTGTTCCGTCTAAACTTATTTTAAGAAGAAAGTATGATTTGTTTGTTGAATTATTTGATAGAAGAAATGAGGTTGATATTATTGATAATGACAAACATTCGAGGAAAACTCGGGGGTTGGGGGATGAATAAGAAGAAAATACCATTTGACGAATCTCCCAAGGAACTGCACGACTGCTTCGACTGTGAGGGTTGCCTATGTGAGGATTTATGTAAGGAATACGAAGAACAATATTTTAGCAAGAAAGAAGGTGTTTAATTGGAATTTGTAGATTTTACTGGCGAGGAAAACGAACTTGAATTCCTAAATAAATGCTTAAAACAATGGGATATTGCAACAGAGCAACCTTATTCTGATTTGCAAAAGTTAATGAATATAGGAACAGTGTTCTCTGAAATGCGACATAGAATAGAAGAGTTAGAAGGTGAAATGAATGACTAATTTTGGAGTACCTACAGATGTGCAATTGGCTCAAATAAATAAATTGGCAAAGAGAACTTTGTCTGCTGATGAACTATTTGTATTCACTAGTAAATCTGCTGGGGATATGATGATACCTAATAGATATACAAGGTTAAGCCCTGAACTATTGCAAGTCATGGTTGATGATGGCCACAAAGGCGTGTCCTTCATGTATAACCATAATTGGAATAGTCGGCAAGGGTTACAAGGTGTACCTTATGGAAAGGTATTTGGTGGTAGGATTGAAGCAAGTAATGATGAAGGCGAAACTGTTGCCATGTATCTTGATAAGTATATTGCTAGGGATGACGATGTTGTAGATGGAATGAGTGCTAATGCTCTTATCAAGAAGGTTGAAACTGGAATACTTGCTGATACCTCCATTGGGTTTAGTACAGATATTATGAAGTGCTCCATATGTGCCGAAAACTACTACAGTAGAAAGTGTAGGCATTGGAGAGGTAACACTTATGAGATGGGAGATGGAACACAAAAGGTATGTACATTAACCGCTATGCCCCCTTCTATCATTCTTGCAAATAATAATAATGCTTTATTTGAAGAGTCTATTGTTTGG
>DUQY01000306.1 GCA_012837565.1 Bacteroidales bacterium
AACGCTTTCAATCAGGTCAAGGAACTGGAAAAGGAGACCTTCAAATGATTAGCAGCCTCCTCTCCAACGTACATATTCTCCAGTTTGAGAATCTTTCAGGCGAGGAACTCTTTCAAATCCTCTCGTTTGCCAGTGGTAAACGGGAGGCATTGAAGGTAGCGACCGTTTTTGATAATGCACCCATACCAATACGGGGAACCTTGCTTTCAGAGCTTGAAAAGCACTGTACTGTTTCTCGGTTTGACTTGGTGGAACCGAACCCCAAAAGCGGAGATATCCAAAGCATGTATGAGGATCCTCGCTTCAAGGAAGCGGACATTATCCTAGGCATAGGAGGAGGAAGCGTCCTTGACTCAGCCAAGGCCCTTGCCATGCTTGCTACCAACGGAGGCAACCTTGAGGAGTATTTGGGCAATACACCCAAAAGGAAAATAGAGAAGAAGAATCTTCCTCTTGTCCTCATTCCCACCACTGCAGGTACAGGCTCGGAAGTGACTAAAGTAGGTGTCTACAGTGACGAGACTGGCAGAAAGCACACCCTGGGCTCGCCTTTGATGAGTGCCCACACCGCCCTTCTGGTGGGGTCTTTTCTTGATTCCATACCTCCTTCCCTGTGTGCAGCAACCGGGCTCGATGCCCTGGACCATGCCCTTGAGTCAATTTGGAATAAGAATGCTCTGCCCATCACCCGCGATGCGGCAGAGGATGCTGCTATCGCCGTGCTCACACACCTGCCCCCCCTGTACCGTGCAATTGTACAGAAGCAAGGCAACCGAAGGCTCTTGCAAAAGGAGATGCTCACAGCATCGACCATGGCAGGCATTGCCTTCAACATGACAGGCACTGCCGCAGGTCATGCGATCTCCTTTATCCTAAGTGAGGAGTGGCATGTCCCCCATGGGGCTGCTTGTGCGTTCTCACTGCTTGAGGTTTTCGACTGGGCAATTCAAGCTCAAGAAAACCGAAGCTCCTTGGCAAGGATAGCGAAACATTTTCATCCCAAGACAACGGACGAAGGAGCCCTCGTCTCCTTGCTAAGGGAACAAATTGCTTCCCTCATGCAGGAGATGCACATCCCCCATACCTTCAAGGACCTAGGGGTGGAGCTAAAACAGGAAGACATCAAGGCCCTGTTCGCCCGTTCCTTCAGCGATCCCAAGATGCATAACCAGATACCTGTCATGCATGAAGCAGACCTGTATGCCATGTTGGACAACAAACTATGATGAGCATCCTCCTTTCGGGGTTGGTTGTCTTCATCACCCATACCTTAGAAGCTGTCACAGGCTTCGGCTGTGCTGTGTTGGCCATGCCCTTCGTCACTGCCCTCTTGGGCATACGAATGGGCGTGATGGTCATCACCGTCCTGGCGTGGATCCTAGCACTCTACTTCGCCGTGGTAAAGTTCAGAGAGATCGACTGGAAGCAGTATTTTATCATCACCGGCTTCATGCTGCTGGGCCTTCCCATAGGGATGTATCTTTTTAGGAGCATCGACAGTTCAAATCTGAAGATGATTCTGGCAACTTTCATTCTTGTTGTCTCCACACACCAGCTATACAAGCTTGGAAGGAACATTGAGACAAAACCTCCTATCAGGACCAAGACACGAGCTGTATTACCCTATTACCTCATGCTGACCCTTGGGGGCATCGTCCATGGGATATTCTCCTCTGGAGGACCTCTGGTAGTCCTCTATGCCTCAAGACAGCTACAGGACAAAGGCAAGTTCCGTGCTACCCTCTGCCTATTATGGGTGACACTGAATACCATCATAATCGCAACCTACCTTTTCGAGGGATCATTCACTGCACCAATTGCAAAGACCACCGCTTTGCTGGTACCTTTTGTCATAGCTGGGATCTTTGCAGGTGAAAAAATTCATGACAAGGTGAATGAACGCACCTTCAGCCTTATTGTATTTGGCATGCTGTTTTTGACAGCTATTTTCATGCTTATCTTTTAGGGAGTACATATGCAAGATATCAACTACAGGGTTCCA
>DUQY01000305.1 GCA_012837565.1 Bacteroidales bacterium
CAACAAACGTAAACCTTTTAGATGCAATAAATAAAGGAAGGTTTAGAGAAGACCTATATTATCGTTTATGTCAAGTTTCAATATTTGTTCCGCCACTAAGAGAAAGGAAGGATGATATATATCTTCTATTTAGGAGGTTTGCAGTTGAGCAAGCAGAAAGATATAAGATGCCAATGATTAGCCTAACCAATGAAGCAAGAACCTACCTTCTTAACTACCGTTGGAAAGGAAATATCAGACAATTAAAGAATGTTACAGAGCAAATATCAATAATTGAAAAGGAGAAACTTATAACCTTAGATACCCTAAAAAAATATATACCAGTTGTTTCAACCCTACCAATGGTAGTTGACAATAGCCTTTTTGAAGGTAATTTTTCCAGTCAGAAAGATATATTATTCACAATTATAAATAGCAAACAACAAATTCTCCTCTTAAAGAAAGAGATTGAGGACTTGAAAGAATTTGTTAAACAAATGCTTAACGATGGACATCACGAACCTCGTATGATTCCATCAATAAATCAACCAAGTAATTTAATTTATCCCAACCAACCAAATCAAGACACTGATCAGGAGGAGGAAGATGATGAGATAATTGATAATGAATATTCTGAAGTTGACGATACTCCAATGTCTTTGGTAGATATGGAAAAGAAAATGATAATATCTGCACTTCAAAGAGCTAAAGGTAAAAGAGCAACTGCGGCAAAAGAACTTGGAATATCGGAAAGAACTCTTTATAGGAAGATTAATGATTTTGATATAGAGCTTTAATAATATCAATTACTTAGAATGCAAGAATTTAAAGTCCCATCGTCAAAAAGCATAAGCAATAGACTTCTAATAATCAAGTATTTATCTCAAAGCAATAAGGCAATAAAAAACCTATCCTTAGCTGACGATACACTTTTGATGCAAAACATTCTTTCCCAAATAGATAGAAACCCCTCTAAGCTTATTTTTACTGATAATGCAGGAACAGTTACAAGATTTATTCTTTCTCTCTTAGCCCTTAAAGAAGGTGTTTGGCAAATAGATGCCGACCCTAAAATGAGGGAAAGACCAATTAAACCATTATTAGATGCATTGAAAGATTTAGGAGCTGAAATTAAGTATATTGAAAATGAAGGCAAGCTCCCTATTCAAATAATTGGAGGAAAGTTAATTGGAGGAAAAACTATTAATATTGATTCAAATAAAAGCAGTCAGTTTCTCTCCTCCCTACTTCTAATCTCCCCATATATAAAAGAGGGACTAAGCATTAATATAGATAAAGATATGGTTTCTAAGCCTTATCTTCAAATGACAATTTCCCTAATGAAAGAATTTGGAGCTAAGATAAAAGAAAAGGAAAACCAATTAATTATTAGCCCCTCTGAATATAATTTTAAAGAAACCCAGGTTGAGAACGACTATTCAAGTGCTTGCTTTGCCTTTGAAAAGCTTTCCATTCTTCAAGGCGAAGACCTATTTATCAAAAACCTATATCCCAATTCCTTACAAGCAGATTTAATAGCCATAATCTATTTTTCATATTTCGGTATTAAATCAAGATTTGAAAATAACGGATTAAGAATCTCCTATAATCAAGAAAACATATCACAAGAAAAGATATTATTATTTGATATTAAGGATTGTCCAGATATTTTCCCATCATTAGTTATTTCTGCCCTATTTTCAGAGAAGAGAGTAGTATTCAAAGGAATAGAGAGTTTGGAATTTAAAGAGAGCAATAGAATAAAAGCAATGTTGGAAGGCTTAAGGGAAATTGGAGGTAAGGTAATTTTGGATAAGGATATGTTTATTGTTGATGG
>DUQY01000110.1 GCA_012837565.1 Bacteroidales bacterium
CAATTGGAGCCTCAATACTTGTTGGGTTTCTTATACAACTCTTCCTTGAACAACTATCAAAAGGAATGGAACATGGTCACGTGCATTCAAATGGAGAAAATATAAGTAAAGTTTCATCCGTAATGCTCCTGACTTTGACACAATATAATACAGTATTTTTTAAATCTCTAACAATCTGTTTGTTATAATTTTTGCGTCACCATTTAGGGTGACGCAAGGTAAAAATGTGTTATTTTTGTGAATGTTTATTCGCAAAAAGAAAAATAGATCAGGTACAACAAGTGTAATTGTTGTAAGTAAAGCCTACGGCAAATTTAAAGAAGTCAAAACAATCGGGGTAAGTGATGATGAATCTCAAATAGAGAACTTTGTCAGAGAAGCTCGTCGCTGGATAGCTACTCAAACAGGAGCTCAGGATCTCTTTCAGCAAAATATTAAAGAGGAAGAAGAAAAACATTTAACTGAGCATCTAATATCTAATATAGAAAATATATTGATAAATGGTACTCAATTGATTTTAGATAAAGTATTTGAACTAATAGGTTTTAATAATATTGAAGATGATACCTTACGTCAATTAGTAGTAGCACGTTTAAGTCAACCAATGAGTAAATCTGCCACTGTAGATTATTTAAAATCACATTTTGATGAAGATGTTAAGCTTTATAAGATATATCGCTATTTAGATAAGTTATACGACACTCAAAGAGAAGAAATTCAAAATATAAGTGTAGAGCATACTCGGAAGATTTTAGGAGGTAAGATAGGGCTAATGTTTTATGATGTCACAACACTTTATTTTGAAACAGATAAAAGCGACGAACTGCGAGAGAGTGGTTTTTCTAAAGATGGTAAACATAGTCAACCTCAAGTCGTTTTAGGTTTATTGGTAAGCAAGGATGGCTATCCACTATCATATTCATTATTCAATGGCTCACAATATGAGGGACGAACAATGTTGCCTATTGTGGAGGATTTCATTCAGAGATTTAAATTAGATGATTTTGTAATTGTAGCAGATTCTGGACTAATGAATAAATCTAATATATCATTTCTTCAATCAGGAGGTTATAAATACATTATTGGAGCAAGAATTAAGAACGAAACAAGTAATATTAAAAAGACTATTTTATCTTTTGAGAAGATAGATGGTCTCTTTCATGAAATTAAAAAGGGTGATGATAGATTAATCATAGGTTACTCATCTCAAAGAGCAAAAAAGGATAAATACAATAGAGGAAAAGGAATTAAAAGGCTTCAGACAGCATATAAAACAGGCAATATTACCAAAGAGAATATAAATAAGAGAGGGTATAATAAATTCCTAGAAATTTCAGATGATATAAAAGTAGTTATCAATCAAGATAAAATTAATGAAGATGAAAAGTGGGATGGATTAAAAGGATACATTACAAACACAACTCTACCTCCTAAAGACGTATATGAACAATATAGTGGTTTATGGGTAGTTGAAAAAGCTTTTAGGATAACAAAAGGCACACTTGAGATAAGACCTATGTTCCATTTTACACAAAGGAGGATAGAGGCTCATGTTTGTATTTGCTTTGTTGCGTACAAAGTATATAAGGAATTGGAGAGAATATTAAAGACAAATAACATTAAATTAAGTGTAGATAAAGTATTAGATATTGCTAAAACAATAACAACTTTAAAAATCAAATTGCCACTTAGTAATACAATAATGACTAAAACAATGATAATGACAACAAAACACAAATCAATTGCTAAGCTTTTCGATGATGATTTTTGGAAATCAATTTAGGGTGACGCATAGTCAAAGTCAGGAAAAAACTATCATAGTGCAGGATCTATTCCTGACTTTGACACTTATTTTTCTTTTAACTTATAATTCGCTGTAATATAGTTATCTGTATTTTTTGCTTCACCCTTTAGGGTGAATCGGACGAAAATAAATGTTATTTTTGCATTATGTTTATACGTAAAAGGAAAAATCGTACAGGAACTGTAACTGTTGTAGTTGTTGATAAGAGCAATGGTAAGTTTAAAGAGATAAAAACTATAGGAGTAAGTTCAGATCCATCTGAAATAGATGAATTATATCTTAGAGGTAAAAAATGGATATTAAGTCAACAAGGAATTTATGATATGTTTGAAGAGCATAAACGCCAAGAGGAAGAAAAGAAGGTTACAGACTACTTACTATCAAATATTGAAAACATTTTACTTAATGGGACACAATTGATATTAAATCATGTTTTTAATAAGATTGGATTTAATAAGATTGAAGATATTATATTAAAGCATTTGGTAATTTCACGTATTTGTCAACCTCGCAGTAAAGTCGCAACTGTTGATTATTTAAAATCATATTTTGATGAAGATATTGAGTTGCATAAGATTTATAGATATTTAGATAAATTGCACGATGGTCAAAAAGAAATAGTACAACAAATCAGTGTTGAACACACAAAAATGATATTAGGAGGCACAATTGGACTTGTTTTTTATGATGTTACCACACTCTATTTTGAGACTGACCAAGCAGATGAATTAAGAAAAACAGGGTACTCAAAAGATGGGAAACACTCATGTCCACAAATTGTATTGGGTTTATTGGTTAGCATGGGAGGATATCCATTAGCATATTCTATTAACGAGGGGAATAAATATGAAGGTCATACAATGTTGCCAGTAGTGGAAGACTTTGTAAATAAATTTGATTTAAATGATTTTGTCATTGTTGCAGACTCTGGATTAATGAACAAAGATAATATTGTCCTACTAGAGGAAAAAAAGTATAAATATATAATTGGAGCCAGAATTAAAAATGAGAACAAAACAATTACTAATTGGATTTTATCAATAGAAAAGCAAGACGGTCAATTTTATGAATATCAAAAGAGTGAAGCATCCCGTCTTATAGTTGGCTATTGCGAAAAAAGAGCAAAAAAAGATCGTCACAACCGAGAAAAGGGCATAAAGAGACTTGAAAAGGAGTTTAAGAATGGTTTCATAACCAAAGATAAAGTCAATAAACGTGGATATAACAAGTTCTTAGAAATTCAAGATAGCATAAAGGTATCTATTAATCATGATAAGATTAGAGAAGATGAATGTTGGGATGGATTAAAAGGCTATATAACAAATACTTCATTGTCGGCAAATAAGGTTTACAAAGAATATAGTGAATTATGGCAGATTGAGCGTGCATTCCGAATAACAAAAGGAACTTTAGAACTTAGGCCTATGTTTCATTTTACTAAAAAACGAATCGAAGCACACGTTTGTATTTGTTTTATTGCATATAAGGTTTATAAAGAATTAGAAAGAATACTTAAAACTAACGGGATAAAACTAAGTGTAGATAAAGTATTAGATATAGCTAAAACAATTACCACATTAAAAATACGACTACCATTAAGCAATGAAACGATGACAAAAACGATGATACTTACTCAAAATCACAAATATATAGAGAAATTGTTTGATGATGATTTCTGGAAATCCTGTTAGGGTGAATCTTTGTCAAAGTCAGGAGGAAAAAACTATCATAGTGCAGGATCTATTCTTCTAGCTAATACGATAGCAGAACAATAATTACCCTAACTCAGGTCGCACAGCGTTTTAGTTTTCCTCTAATATAAGGGATTGCTGTGCGACCTGGGCTAGGGTGATTATATAATTAATGTTGATTTAGGAGCTTATAAGGAGAGTATGACAATTGATTGCTTGGGTAATAAGAAGAATTATTTATGTTCTGAAAGCTTTATAGTTATTGACATTGAGAAACCAAGGGTGGTTCTTGGTAATCGTGATGGAGGATTGGTTGAAAAAGAAAGGGTGATAAGGTATTTATAGAATGTATAAGAACGTCTATTAATGGAATTATCACCCCTGCTGAAAATCCTGTTATGATATTTACTATAAAATAAAATATCCTATTATTTAATTTGGGTTGCTTTGGTAGGCTTTGGAGTTTTTACTACTAAGACTCTAAAGTCTACTTTTCCTTCATTATATAGTATATGAGGGATGTTTTTTGGACTTTCTACTAGGGTGTCTTTGGTGATTAATTCCTTTTCATCTCCTACTTCCACATAGCCTTCGCCTTCTAGTACATAAAAAAACACATCTACTGGGGTGGAATGTCTTTTTAGGCTTTCTCCTGGTTTAATTAGCATATGTATTACTTGAACGTGCTCTATTTCAAACAATTTCTTTGCATCAACACCATGAGGATTCTTCATTGTGTCTATGTCTTTATAGTTAATTGTCTTCATAACTTTTAATTTTTTGTTTGTTATTTTTATTCGTTATCCGTGATTCGTGATTCGGTATCCGTGATTCGGTAATCGTTAATCGGGATATTATAGTGCAAAGATATAGGCAAATAGGATTTTGGTCTGTAATATTTATTACAAAAGGGAATATTATTATTAATTGGTGGTTAGAAATAAGCTGTGAAGAGAAAATTTTTAACTCTTAGTTTTTGTTGGAACTTTCTTGGAGTAGATATCTAGGGCTACTATTGTTGCGGTGAAGAACCAGAAGGGGATTGAGAGTTTGTCGGTGTCGAGGAAGTTGTTGAGAAAGCCATGGGTATAATAGGTTACTAAGGACATGGTGAGGAAGATTGCTAAACGTCCTTCGTTTTTGTTTTCGGCTCTCTTATATACTTTTATGCCGGTATATATTACTGTTATTACTATCATTAGCATGGATAGCATGCCTAGGACTCCACTGTCGGCTAAGGGTCCGAAATATTCGCTATGTGCATTTCCTAAGTTGCCTGCGTTGGTGGATATGGTTGAAAGCTGGTATGACTTTTGAAAGCTTGCGTATTCGAATTGGTAGGTGCCTGGCCCCCACCCTAAGATTGGTTTTTCTTCAAACATCCTAAATACGCATGCCCACCTATTAAGCCTTTCTACGTTGGAGGCATCGGTACTAATATTTGATATTGAGGAAAGATGCTCGCCGATATTTCCTGAGGAGTCTTGGTTGTTTTTGGATAGTAGTTGGAGGATTGGCGTTTGGAAGACAAACAAGAAGACTATGCCTCCTAAGGCTATTATTATGAGGGGTTTTAGCTTAATTTTGAATTTAAGTATTATGTATATTCCTATTGCTGGAACGATGCTCATCCAAGCGGCTCTGGAATAGGATAGTATTAGTCCTGTTAGGAATACTAAAAAGAGGATAAGATAGAATATGGTTTTCCACTTGCTTTTGTTTTTGGTTACTAGGTGGAAGCTTGTCATGACTAGAAACATTGCTAGTATGGCTCCGTAGGCAGTGTGGTCGTTGTAGAAGGGTTGCATGATGTAGAAGGACTTATCGAACTCAAAGCCTGTGAGGGCAAAGGCTATGGATATATATACTACTATGATGGCTAGTGGTATGGCGTAGGATAGGTATAGTATTTTTGTTTTCTTGAAGTTGGAAAGAAGGGGTATGAGTGCTATGTAGAATGGTATGATGTAGAAGAATTTAGAGGCAAGGAACTTGAAGGATACTAGTTGGTTGGTGGAGGTTAGGGCTGTTATAAACATCCATAGGAGATAGAAAGAAATTGCTAGGGTTATTGGGTGGGTGAAGATTCGTTTGTCGTGGTGTTGGTCTATTAGAAATTTGAAGACGTAGACTAGGGTGAAAAGTATTAGCAAAGGCTCTGTTGGTATGCTCATTGCTGAGTTTTCGCCTATAAGGGTGTTGATTGAGAATGGGGTTAGGATGGCTATTAGATATAGTACTTTATCTAACCTGTAGTAGAAAAGAAGTAGGACAAGAAATACTATAGGTATTACACCGTAATAATAGTATTCGTAGTCGATATAGGAATAGCCAAAGCCTATGAAAAAAGCACATAGTAGAAAGATAATGATATTGGTTTGAGTTTTATCATTTATTTTTCTCCAAGCTTCTTTTGCTGGATGAGTTAGTGATAATAAGTAATCAGATATTTGATTAAGAAGTTTCATTTTACTTCTTTAGAGCTTTGTTTTTATCTCTAAGTATTAGGACAAAAAATGCAATTAGAGTGCAGCATATTCCTCCTACCAAGGCTATGATTGAGCGTTTTGGCTTATCTTTTAGGTCTGCTGGGTAGGCATTGTCTATGATGAAATCGGTTGGTATATTGCTTTTTGCATCCACTCTTACTTGTTCAAGCTTTTCGTCCCAAACTTTTAGGGTTTCTATCTTTATTTTTAATTGCTCTCTTATGCTTATGATTTGAGGACCACTCTCCCCTATTGTGCCTAGCCTGTCTTCCAAACGCTTTACTCCTGCATTATTGCCTAATGCTATTTGTTTTGCCATCTCTTGGCTCATACGGTCTGACATCATATCGGGGTTGAAGACTTTCTTTTCTTTGGTCATTCTTGACATGCTATCTGCAAGCCTCCCTATTTCCATTACCAAACCATCTCTTGATGCTGTTAGGGCATTAACAATGGAGTCCATCTTTGCACGTTTCATATCGTTACGAAGGATTTGCATTTGCTCTGTCATATAGTTTGCTATGTCGGCTGCATATTGTGGGTCGGTATCCCAAACGGTTAGTTTAACACCTAGGTTCTCTGTTCGCTTGGCTTTAATGTTGGATACTAGTCTTTGGTTAAGCTTATCGCTCTTTGCTTTACCTTGTTCTTCCTTAATGCCATAGTGTTCATCAAGTTTGAATTTGCTTACTGTTTTTGATATTATTGTTCCTGAGCCTAGTAGTTCTAGTAGGTATTCTGCGTCTTTTTCTTTTCCATAGCTAAGTACGTCGTAGTTGTCCATTTGCGATAGGACGGCTTTCGATACTGCATTGCTATCGGCTGGCATAAGTGCTACTTGCGATTTGTAGTAGTTTGGCAGAAGAAGTGATAATAGACCTATTGCAATTGCAGACAGGAAGAAGGTCGATATCAGAATTAGCTTATGTTTAGAAATAAAACTAATGGTAGATTGTAAATTAAATTCGTGGTTTGAACTATTCTCAGTCATAACAATAATATATATTTTGTACCCTCGAGCAGAATCGAACTGCTATCTAAAGTTTAGGAAACTTCTATTCTATCCGTTGAACTACGAGGGCAATAAAAAACTTATTTGATTATAATTTTCTCTTTACTTCAAATTCTTCGTATCCCTCAACTATGTCGCCAACTTTTATGTCATTGAAGTTTTCAATATTTAGACCACAGTCTTGTCCCATAACAACTTCCTTAACCTCGTCTTTGAAACGTTTTAATGAAGCAAGCTTTCCGGTATATGCCACAATTCCATCTCTAATTACTCGAACATTGGTGTGACGGTTTATCTTTCCATCCAAACACATACATCCTGCAATTGTTCCTACCTTAGTAATTTTAAATACTTCTCTAATTTCTAAGTTTGCAACAATTTTTTCTTCAATTTCTGGTGATAGCATACCCTCGATAGCGTCTTTCAACTCGTTGATTGCGGTATAGATAATTGAATATAGTCTTATGTCGATTTGTTCTGATTCGGCTAACTTTCTTGCTCCTAGTGATGGACGAACTTGGAAACCAATTATAATTGCATTGGATGCTGTTGCAAGCAATACGTCGGTTTCTGTAATTTGTCCTACCGATTTATGGATTATGTTTACCTGAATTTCTGGTGTTGAAAGTTGTAATAATGAGTCTGATAAAGCCTCAACTGATCCGTCAACGTCTCCCTTAACAATAAGGTCAAGCTGTTTGAAGTCTCCAATTGCAATTCTTCTTCCAATCTCATCAAGTGTGATATGTTTTTGTGTTCTAAGACCTTGCTCTCTTTGTAGTTGTGTTCTACGGTTTGCTAAGTCCTTTGCTTCTTTCTCTGTTGACATAACATTGAAGGTGTCCCCTGCTTGTGGCGCTCCATTAAGTCCTAAAAGAAGAACTGGTGCGGATGGACCTGCAATACCTGTTTCACTGTTTCTTTCATTATACATTGCCTTAACACGTCCGTAGTTGGTTCCTGCCAAAACAAAGTCTCCTGTTTTCAAATGGCCGTCCTGTACTAGTAGTTTGGCTACGTATCCCTTACCCTTATCAAGTGAGGATTCAATTACTGTTCCCTTGCCTCTGATTTTTGGATTACCCTTAAGCTCCAATAACTCAGCTTCAAGAAGAACTTTTTCTAGTAATTCGTATATGTTTAGACCTTTCTTTGCAGATATTTCTTGTGATTGGAATTTACCACCCCAGTCTTCAACAAGTATATTCATTGCTGCAAGTTCAGTCTTAATTTTCTCTGGATCTGATCCAACGGTGTCTATCTTATTTATTGCAAACACAATCGGAACTCCTGCTGCTTGAGCATGGTTGATTGCTTCAATGGTTTGAGGCATCACTCTATCGTCACTGGCAATAACAATAATGGCAACGTCAGTTATCTTAGCTCCTCTTGCACGCATGGCAGTAAATGCCTCGTGACCTGGAGTATCTAAGAAGGTCATTTTCTTACCGTTCTTAAGAACAACTTCGTATGCTCCAATATGTTGGGTAATTCCTCCTGCTTCTCCTTGAATTACATTTGCTTTTCTAATATAGTCAAGTAGGGATGTTTTACCGTGGTCAACGTGTCCCATTACGGTTACAATTGGTGCTCTTGGTACTAAGTCTTCTTCGTTACCAACTTCTTCAATTCCTTCTAATGCCTCAACTACGTCAGCACTTACGAACTCGGTTGAGAAACCAAACTCTTCTGAGATAAGTTGTATTGCCTCTGCATCAAGACGTTGGTTAATGGAAACAAACATTCCTAATGACATACAAGATGAAATAATCTTAGTTACTGGAATGTCCATCATCGTTGCTAATTCATTAGCTGTAACGAACTCCGTAACTTTTAATATTTTTAATTCTTCTTGTTCTTGTTGGAACTGGATTTGATGACTTTCTTGAACTGATTGACGCTTGTCTCTTCTATGTTTTGATGCTCTTGATTTTCCTGTTGAGGATAATCTTGCTAGAGTATCTTTAATTTGTTTTTCAATCTCCTCATTGCTAATCTCAACTTTCTTAAGTTCTTTCTTAGGCTTAGCGAATTTTGATTTAGCTCCTGCTCCTGCTTTCGGCTTTGTTTTTGAATGGTCGATTGCTTGACCTGGATGATTTGCATCACCAACTAATGTTGGCTTAGCAATATTGCTTGTTGGAGCTTGTTTAATTCTCCTACGTTTCTTTTTATCTCTCTTTATACCGTCTGCATCTGTTTGTTGTGATGCTGTGATAACTTGTTTTTTTGGTTTGTCGAACTGAGACAGGTCAATTTTTTCTCCTGAAACAATTGGTCCTGTTAGTTTAACATATTGTGTTTCTATGAAGTTAGCTTCTGTGGACTCTTCTACTTCTTTTGGTGAGTCTTTAACAACAACTGGTTTATCTTTTGCCTCGTGCTTCTTTTCTGGACTGTGTTTTGGAGTTTCCTTCGAGGCAGCTTCTTTTGTTGCTGGCTTTCTCTTAGTTTTACTATCCTTATGTTGTTTGTCTTTCTTATCTTGTTCTACCTTTTTCTTTTCTTCTCTGTCGTGTGCAAGTTCAGATTTTGATTTTTTGTCAGGTTTAGTTTTTGAGTTAATTGAATCTAGGTCTATTTTTCCAACGATATTTAACGAATGAAGATCGTCTGATGCTTTTTTAACTTGTGCTGGTTTAGGTTCTGCTGGTGTTTCTGTCTTTTCTTCAGCCAGGGCTTCTGCTTTCTCTTCTTTCTTTGGAGCTTGCTTTTCCTCTTCAACAACTGTTTCTGTTTCCTTTATTGCTTCTTCTTCTTTTAGTTCAGCTTTTGCAGGTTTTACTTTTTCAGCCTTCTCTTCCTTATTAGCCTCCTTAACTTCTTCTTCCTTTGCTTCTGCTTTCTCCTCTTCCTTTTCTACCTTTTCTACCTTTTGAGTATTCTCAGCTTTTTTCTCTTTCTTTTCCTTCTTCGCTTCTTCTACCTTATCCTCTTTCTCTGCCTTTTCAGCTTTTTGTGGTGCTGGCTGGGTGTATTCAAGAGTATTGGTCTTTATCATTATTTCCTCAACGACCACATCTTCAGACTCGGCTTTTGAAGTAGGTTCTAGATATTGCTCCTCAGCTTCAATGGTTTTTTGAGTGGTTTTTTGAGTGGAGAAGTCCAACTTACTTGCTTCTTCCTTAACTTTTCTTTCTGATATAAATGCAGAAGAAAGAATATCATATAGCTCTTTATCAATCTTAGTATTAGGATTGTTTTCTATACTTTTACCTTTTTTTGCAAGGAAGTCTACTAACGTTGAAATTCCAACGTTGAATTCTTTTGCAACTTTATTTAATCTAATGGTTTTATTTTCTCCTGACATTTATTTTTTCTTATTTGTTCTCTGAATCTTAAAATTATATCTTCTCCTTCTGTCCAACCTCTTATACCTCTTCTTGCTCTTCTTCTTGAGCCTCTTGTTCTACTATTACCTCTGGAGTTTCTGCAATTTCTTCAACTGCTTCCACTTCTTGGTCTTCTAAAACAACTTCTTCTGTTTCTTCTTCTTCTGTTTCTGTTTCTTCTTCGAACTCAGATCTAAATGCCTTAAGAACCTCTTCAATTGTTTCTTCCTCTAGGTCTGTTCTTTCAACAAGCTCTTTTGCACTTAATGCTAATACGTCTTTTGCAGTATCACAGCCTATTGCTTTTAGTTCTTCAATTACCCATTCTTCAATCTCGTCTGTAAATTCGTTCAAATCCACATCTTCGTAGTTTATATCTGTATCGCTATATACATCTATTTCGTATCTGGTAAGTTTGCTTGCTAGTTTAATATTTGCTCCTCCCTTACCAATTGCTAAAGAAACTTGATCTGATGGCATAAAAACTTCCGTTCTATGATTTTCAACATCTAAGCTTACAGAGGTTACTTTTGCAGGGCTTAATGCTCTGGTTATGTAGAGTTCGGTATTTGAAGTATAATTTATGATATCAATGTTTTCATTTCTAAGCTCTCTTACTATGCCGTGAATTCTGCTTCCCTTCATTCCAACACATGCTCCTACTGGATCAATTCTGTCATCGTAAGACTCAACTGCTACCTTTGCTCTTTCGCCTGGTTCACGTACAACATCCTTAATGGTTATTAGTCCGTCATCGATTTCTGGCACCTCTTGTTCTAGTAGTCTTTCTAAGAATACTGGCGATGTTCTTGAAAGGGTAATTTGAGGAACGCCGTTTCTCATCTCAACTTTCAAAACTACCGACTTAATGGTATCGCCTTTTCTGTAGAAGTCCCCAGGTATTTGTTCTGTTTTTGGAAGATTTAGCTCTATGCCTTCTTCATCCAAAACCATAATTTCTCTTTTCCAGATTTGATATACCTCACAAAGAACAATCTCACCTACCTTCTCTTTGTATTTTGTGAATATATTTGCTCTCTCGTAGTCTTGAATTTTAGCTGCTAGGTTTTGACGAATTGCTAATATATCTCTTCTTCCAAAGTCTGCAAATCTAATTTCTTCTGATAGTTCTTCTCCAATCTCAAAGTCTGGTTCAATTTTTATTGCATCAGAATAAGAAACCTGTGTGTTTTCATCCTCAATAGTTCCGTCTTCAACAATTAGTCTATTTCTCCAAATCTCCAAGTCCCCCTTATCAATATTAACAATAACACTAAAGTTCTCGTCTGAGCCATATTTCTTCGCCATTAATTGCTTAAACACATCTTCCAAGATACGCATTAGGGTCTCTCTTTCGATGTTTTTAAATTCTTTAAATTCTGAGAATGTATCAATTAAATTTAAGTTTTCCATAAATTAAAACTTTTCTTTCATATTAGAATATTATTATTATCTTGCCTTCTTTAATATTGGTAGAGGCTATTTCCATTTCCACTGGACTATCTTTTTTCTTTTTGGGAATTTCTCTAACAACAACCTTATCATCATCAACAGAGATTAGCTCTCCTTTAATTGTTTGATCGTCATTTGTTATAATTGAGATGTTTCTTCCGATGTTTTTCTTGTATTGTCGAGCATTAACTAAGGGCTCTCCTACTCCTGAAGAAAATACACTTAACTCAAAGTCTTCAACTTCTCTGTCGAAGTTTCCTTCAATTTTTCTTGATAAATCAATACAGTTTTGAATCAAAACCCCATTATCTCCATCAATATAGACAGATATCTTATTATCCTTACCAATTTTTAAATCAACAAGAAATAAATCAGACCCCTCTAATTCTTCATTAACAATACTTAAAACCTTCTCTTTATCAATCATATATAAAAATGAACCAATAAAAGAGGGGACAATTTAGTCCCCTCACTTATTTCTATTTCGCTTGCAAAATTACTAATAATCTTTGACTTAGCAAAGAAATATTAAATAAAACTACATTATTAATCTTCAATCGTTGTAGTTTCTGCATTATTTGCTTCAAACTGTCTAATCAAATCCATCTCGTCTGGCATGTCGAGCATCTGGAATAATATTGCTGCATCGTTTGCTAGTGGAGAGTTTGGATACTCTTGCGCAAACTTGCCATAAGCCTCTTTTGCCTTTTCATTATTGCTACAAGCCTTTTCATAAACTCCTCCTATCTTAAACTTTGCAATCTCAACCAAATAGAAGTCTGGGAAATCTCCTATCAGACGTTCAAGGTATGAAATTGCTTTGTCGCAATACATCACATTTGTGCTAATATCTGCTGCCTTGTAAAGCATAATTGCAGAGTTAGTATCGGTTGGAAAATCCATAATATAAGAATCATACATTACAAGTAATGAGTCTGCTCTTTCTTTTGAAATCTCTTTTGCATCTTTCATTGTCTGCACTTCTAAAGCAGCAATTCTTTCCAATCTACTTTCCTTTGTTGGTTGACAGGCAACGAAAACAATTAATGCCAATATGGGTAATAAAAACTTTTTCATATATATTCTTTTTCAAATCAAAGAGATTTACTTCTTTGTATTTAGTCTTTTCATTTTATAACTTGTTTCAACTCTTCCGTTCGATATATCGTTAAGCTTCCTTTTCAATAGAGTTCTTCTGAGTGAGGATAATCTATCAACAAAGACCTTACCTTGGAGATGGTCAAACTCGTGCTGAAACACTCTAGCTCTTAGTCCTGTTAGTAGCTCTTCCTTCTCTTCAAAGTTCTCATCGAAATATCTAACCACAACACTAGAAGGTCTACTTACCTCCTCGTGAAGCTCTGGAAGTGAAAGGCAGCCCTCTTCAAAAGTCCATTTCTCTTCTGATTGTTCTATGATTTCTGGGTTAATAAAAACTCTTTTAAAGCCATCTGCCTCAGGATATGTTTCGGAGAAAGGTTGCGCATCGATAACTGCCAAAGAAATTGACAAATCAATTTGAGGAGCAGCCAAGCCAACCCCATTTGCAATATACATTGTCTCAAACATATTGTCAATAAGTTCAGCTAACTGAGGATAGTCATTATCAATTGGCTGAGTAACTTTTCTTAATACTGGGCTTCCGTAGCCAACTATTGGTAGTATCATAATTCTTTTCTAATTCATATAACTTTGTAGAAGGATAACTGCACTAACTGTGTCAACTAATGCCTTATCCCTACGTTGTTTTTTCTTCGCTCCTGAAAGCAAAATTGTTTGGGTAGCAATCTTAGAACTAAAACGTTCATCTATCCTTGTAATCTTTTTTTCTGGATATTTCTTTGCCAATTCCTCAACAAAGGGTTCTATGTAAACGGAACTTTCCGATAGAGTATTGTCCATCTGCTTAGCTAATCCAACAACAAATTCATCAACAACTTCCTTCTTTAAGTAATCATCCAAAAATTCAAATATCATATCAGCCTTAACAGTTGTTAGGGCTGTTGCTATAATTCTCTGATTATCGCTAACAGCCAAACCAACTCTTTTATGTCCGTAGTCAATTGCTAGAATCCTTCCCACTTATTTGCTTACAAAATGATAGTGAGAACCATAACGTTCAAAAGCAGCTCTATCTAATTCTTCTCTATGATCTGGGTGAGCAACAGAAATAAGTAGTCTTGCTCTTTGTTGTAAGCTCTTTCCATAAAGATTAATTGCACCATACTCAGTAACAAACCAGTGAATATGATTTCTCGAAGTAACCACACCAGCTCCAGGAGTTAGTATATTTGCAATCTTTGAAATTCCTTTCTTAGTCATTGAAGGCATCGCAATAATAGCCTTACCCCTTTCAGAACGTGAAGCTCCATAAATGTAATCCACCTGTCCACCAACACCACTATAGAACTTAGAACCAATGCTATCAGCACAAACCTGACCAGTTAAGTCAATTTGAAGAGCAGAATTGATTGCAGTCATCTTAGGTTGTTGAGCAATAATAAAAGGATCATTAGTATAAGCCACGTCCATCATTCCAACCATTGGGTTATTGTCGATAAAATCATAAACCTTTTTAGAACCCATTAGGAAAGTAGCAATCATCTTGCCATTATCTAATTTCTTATTCTTTCCGTTAATAACACCGCTTTCAACAAGTGGCAAAACGCCATCAGCAAACATTTCAGTATGTATTCCTAAATCTTTATGACTGCCAAGTTGAGCCAAGACAGCATTAGGGATTGCACCAATACCCATTTGCAAACAAGCACCATCCTCAATAAGCTCAGCACAGAACTTACCAATAATAACTTCCTCGTGAGTAGGGTCAGAGAAGTGAGCAGGGAAAAGAGGAGCATCATGATCAACAAAAATATCAATAACAGACATTGGAATCATAGCATCACCGTAAGAACGAGGCATACATGGATTTACAATTGCAATAACAATTTTAGCCTTTTCAATAGCAGCCAAAGTTGCATCAACAGATGTACCCATAGACACATAACCATGAGCATCCGGAGGACAAACCTGAAGCATTACAACATCAACAGGAAGATATTCTTGACGATAAAGCTTTTGAGTTTCAGAAAGAAGGATTGGAATATAGTCAGCATAACCAGCTTGAACACCTTTCCTAACATTACCTCCAACAAAGAAAGCATCATGTTGGAAAACTCCTTCAAACTCTTCACTAGCATAAAGAGCTTCGCCCTCTGTGTGCAAGTGATGTATATATACATTTTTAAATTCTTTGTTTCTACCTCTCTCAATCATAGCATCAACTAAGCATTGAGGAGTAGCAGCAACTGAAGAAAGGTGTATATGGTCTCCTGACTTAATCACCTTAACCGCCTCTTGTGGCGTAACCGACTTATATGTTTTTTGTATCATTTTCTTATATGTATTTATCTGATTAAATTTCATTTAAGGTGCAAAATTACTCAAACATTTTGAAAAG
>DUQY01000111.1 GCA_012837565.1 Bacteroidales bacterium
AGAAGATATATATCATCCTTCCTTTCTCTTAGTGGCGGAACAAATATTGAAACTTGACATAAACGATAATATAGGTCTTCTCTAAACCTTCCTTTATTTATTGCATCTAAAAGGTTTACGTTTGTTGCAGCAACAATTCTTACATCAACCCTAATTGTCTTGCTTGAACCAACGGGAAGAAACTCTCCACTTTCCAATACTCTTAGAAGCTTTGCTTGCATAGCAATTGGCAATTCCCCAACCTCATCCAAGAATATGGTTCCTTTGTCTGCCTCTGTAAAATATCCTTTTCTATCTCTGTCGGCAGAGGTGAATGAACCTTTTACGTGTCCAAACAATTCACTTTCTATTGTCCCCTCTGGAATAGCTCCACAGTTAACTGCTATATGTTTATTATGCTTTCTTGGACTATATTGATGAATGATTTTTGAAAAGACTTCCTTACCAACTCCACTTTCTCCTGTTACCAAAACACTCATATTAGTTTGGGCAACTTGAAGTGAAATTTCCAAAGCTCTATTAAGCTCAGGGTTATTCCCTAAGATACCAAATCTTGTCTTAATTGATTGAATGTCTATCATCGTAATCTTTATATTTGAATGCAAAGATACAAAAGAATTGACAAAATGGCAGTATGATTTATTAAGTTATAGTAAATATCTTATTGGTAGTAAAATCCACTCGAAGAACTTTTCAATGCCAGAACGTTTCTTCCAGCTTTCGTAATCAAATTCTCTGGAAAAGGCTAAGGTTGTTTCAAAATGGGTTCTTAAATCTTTCAATATAGATTCCTCTTCTCCAATTAATGCAATTTCGTATTGATATCTAAAGCTTCTATAATCAAAATTTGAAGACCCTATTGAGAATACTTCATCATCAACCATAAGCCCTTTGGAGTGGAGATTGCCAGGAATATATAAACGAATCTTTACCCCTCCCTCATATAATTCTCCCAAATACTTCCTCCTAACAATGTCAACCAATCTTACATCAGAATGATAAGGCATAATTACTACCACATTAACTCCTCTTTTTGCAGCCTCACAAAGCTTTTTTCTTAGAATATGACCGGGTAAAAAATAGGGACTTTCAATAAAAACATCTTTGGTTGCCTTATCAATCATCTTTTCGTAATACTTTTTAATAGTTTGCCTATAAGGATTCGGAACATCTTGAACCAAAACCCAAGAGTTATGGTATTGATTCCTCTTATAGCTTTTCTTTGTTAGAGTATATTTGTTGTAGGTACGAAAGCTCTCATTAAATGAATATCTAAATAGTTTTGAAAGTTCTGGGTTCTCTATTTTAAGATTAAGTTCCCTCCAACTTAGAGAATAAGAAGTAAGATTTGAGGAACCAATATAAGTAATCTCATTATCAATTATCAGTATCTTTCTGTGGTTTCTACAATGATTATTAATGAAATACGTCCTTGCTAAATTCAATTTCTTATAAGCTCTTAAATCTACTCCTGCCTCAATTAATGGGTTGAAAAAATTATTATCATAATCACTTCCCCAAGCGTCAATAAGTACTTTTACCTTAAGACCTTGACGAGCTTTCAGAATTAGAGCTAAGCGAAACTTTTCTCCAATTGAACCAGTCCCAAAGCGAAAGGTTTCTAATAGAATACATTTTTTAGCCGACTCAATGTTCTTAAGCATGTCATTGAATAGAACAAGGTTGTCATTATATAGTTGATAGTTGTTTTCCATAAAAACTCATAACTAGTTCAAAAGGGATGAAATTATACAATTGTTATTTATTTGGTTACTTTCTTTTCTTAGTTTCACTGAATAATAGAAAGAAAACATCAGCAAATATAAGCATATTTTCCATTCGTAGACTTTTTTTAGAATCTCTTTTTGGCAAATAACAGATATATATGAACGTACATAATAAAAAAGTGAATTATCTAACCTTGTGTAACTCTGTGTAAACATTGTGTTTATGCTATATTCTATAAATAAAATGAATAAAAGTCTCTTGTAAATTTTGTAATTCTAAAAATAATTGTAATTTTGCACCACCAATTCTGAAATGAATTGGAGAGATGGGTGAGTGGCTGAAACCAACAGTTTGCTAAACTGTCGTACTCGTAAGGGTACCGGGGGTTCGAATCCCCCTCTCTCCGCACACAGAATTGAAAGGACATTTTCGGGGTGTAGCGTAGTCCGGTTATCGCGCCAGTTTTGGGAACTGGAGGTCGCAGGTTCGATTCCTGCCACCCCGACAAGAAGGGAATCAATATCAATCGATTCCTTTTTTTATCAAGGGACGGTTCAGTAGCTCAGCTGGATAGAGCAACTGCCTTCTAAGCAGTAGGTCGTGGGTTCGAATCCCGCCTGAATCACTTAAAAGCTAACTAATTAATATTATGTTAGCTTTTTTTATGCTTTATAAATTAATTATTATTTCATTTCACTATTAACTTATATGTATTAAAAACGAATACAAAGCTTGCAAAAATTTAAAAGATGTTGTATATTCGTAAATTACTATATCAGGTTTTATAATTCCTGATTTTTTTATTGCATATTGTTATTAAGGAAATTGAGAGGGCATAAAAAATAAATAAGTTAAAAGGAATTCATCATGTTAAATATAAATAAATCCTCAGTTTTTATAATAATATTTGTATTATTACTCCCTTTATACGGCTTCTCAAAAAGTCAAGAAAAAAGAAATGTCCTTTACGTAAGTTCTTTTACTTATAATAATTCTTGGTCAATAAATTGCAAAGAAGCAATGATGAATAAGTTTAAGAAAGAGGGTTATACAATCTATCTTAAAGAAATTTATCTAGACGAGAAAAGTAATTCAGAAGAGAAAAGAATTGAAATAATAAAGAATTATTTTTCTAAAAACAAAGAGCATATAGATGTTATTATTGCTTTTGACTACGGAGCAACAAACCTCTTCTTAACCTATACAGATTCTATTATTAGTAAAATCCCAATTGTTTTTGTCTCCGAACTCGAAACAGAAAGAACTATTGATTTTAAAAATATAACTGGAATAACAAGTGATTACGGTATTGGGAGAGTATACAAAAATGGTCTTAAAATATTCCCTAATACTCGAAAAGTATATGTTTGGGCTGATAAGTCTCCTACAGGAGAGTTTTTTATGAAACAAGCTAAGCAAACACTTTGTGCTTATGAGAACGAAGGGATTGAGATTGAATATGGCGTAGACGCAAAAAATAAAGAAGAGTTGTTAACCAAATTTAGAAATGTGGAGCCTTATTCTTTTATTCTTTTTAGTACTTGGCAAGTTGACGATAACGGACAACTCTATATATCTAACGATCTATATCCAGAAATTATTAAATCAACAAAAGTTCCTATTTTTACTGTATTTGACGGATTTATTGGATCAGGATTTATTGGAGGCTTTGTCCAAGTTGCAAAAAACAATGGTGAAGCTGCAGCATTAAAATCAGTAAGAATTTTTAATGGAGAAATTCCAGAAAAAATCTCAATTGACAATATTCCACCTGTACCTTTGTATGATTATGCTGAAATTGTTGCAAGAAAAGGAGTGTTTGCTGCACTTCCTGAAAACACAGTAGCTAAAAATATCGGAAAGGCATTTTTTAATAATCATAAGATATTAGTCACTTTGGTTTCGGCAATAATTATTTTCATTATTAGCATATTGATTCTAAGATATAAGAACATCATTTTAAATAAAAAAATCAAATTTAAGGAAGAGCACGAAAAAGATTTGCAACTAAATATTAAGTTATTATCATCTGGAATGCCTTCTGTTCAAATCCTGAGTTGGGATTATAATGAAAGAACAAATAAATATAAAATAGGAGGAAGCCTTAACAATCAAGAGAAAGGTATAAGTCAAGAGGTAGATCCTGAATTTCTATTGAATAATGTTATTCCAGAACAAAGGGAGGAAGCAATTGAGTTTTTCCATAGCTTATTAACAGCAGAAGATGGATCTGAGTACGTAAAAGAATATTTGAGGAAATTTGATGAAAAAGAAAATTATTCTTGGTGGGAAACTCGAATATTTGTTGAATTGTTAGAAGACAAAAAAGGTAAGTATAGAAAAATAAGAGGTATTAATTTCAATATTGACAAGCATAAAAACATCGAACAAAAACTGAATGAAGCTCTTAAAAAGTCTATTCAGAGTGATATTCTTAAATCTCGATTCATTGCTAACATAAGCCACGAAATAAGAACTCCTTTAAATGCAATTTTAGGATTTACTGAGCTTGTTATCGATTCTGAAGATAGGGAAGAGCAATTGGAATATAGAAAAATAATTAGAGAGAATAATGAGAAGCTTTTAAATCTTGTTGAAGATATTATTGAACTTTCAGAAATAGAATCTGGTTTTATTGAATTTAAAAGGATTAAATTTGACTTAAAACAGTTCTTTGAGGAATTTGAAGGCCTATTTAAATATAAAATTAAGAACGGTGTTGATTTAATTGTTGACTCTCCTCATAAGAGTTGTATAGTATTTATGGATAAGCAAAAGCTTACTCAAATTCTAAAAGAGATTGTGGAAAATTCAATTAAATTTACTAATAGTGGACATATTAAGTTTGGATACGAAATCATAGGTAAAGATAAGATTAAGTTCTATATCGAAGATACAGGAATTGGTGTCAAAGAAAAAAATATTTCAAGAGTCTTTGATAGATTTGAGAAGCTTGATTCATTTGAGCATGGTCCTGGATTAGGACTTGCAATAATTAAAGCCTTACTTGACAATCTTGGAGCTAAATATTCATTAGAATCTAAAGAAGGTGTTGGAACAAAGTTTTGGGCAATCTTGTCTTCTGAATTAATTCTTGTGGACGATAACAATATTAAGGAAACAAATGTAGAAATCGATAATTACATTTCTAAGATACAATAATTATGAAAGGCTTAAATAACTCTGCGTATTAATTTTTTATCTCTTTGATTCATAAAATTCTTTCTTTGATTCATTTTTCTGTTTCTTCGTTTCAGTAAATCCTTTTATGGATTGATTCTCCTAATTTTATGGTTATATGATAGGGAAGGAGTTTCCATAGATTGAAAAACCATTGATTGTTTCTTAGAGATTTTGTTTTACGTGAAAAGCTCCAATAAAGAGGAACTTCTTGAGCTTTGAAATGTTTTTTGAACTTATATACTGAGCTGTCTTTGGTGCTTCTGCCAAAGGAATAAGTGCTTGCATTATTTGTTTTTGAATATTCTATCATTGAATGGTGAAGAGCGTATGATGTATAAAAGTGCATATAGTTTGAAAGTGATGCAAAAAGAATATTTTCGTAATATGCTTCAGTTATTTTTTGCAAGGAAGCCGAACCAATTGGCTTATTGTCTTTATAGGCAACAAACAATAGGCTCTTATTGTTTTTAATGTTCTTTCTGATATGTGATTTTGACCTTGGAGGAACGCCTATTTGGTGCATCCTTTTGGCATAAACTAAATAGAAATCATTTATTATTTCTTCTGATTTTCCACTCTTAACTTCTATCTTATTATCTTTTGATTTCTTTATCTTCCTTCTTATATTCGAAGTGTAGTTATAGACGTCCTGAAGATTGATCTCAAAATTTACTTTATCATTGTAGGAATGTTTAGAATATGGTTTTACATCTCTTATCTCCCAGTTTTTTGGAAAGATAGGGGAGTTGAACGTCTTAGGCTTAGTTTCAATGACGCCTTGAGAAAGATAGGGTAGTGAGATGTATTTACTGCCACATTTCACCATAAGGATTGCAGATTCTTGATTATTATTTAAGCTAAAAGGAAAGCGATAAACCTTCCTTTTAGTTGTTTTTTCATAGTTTTCAATAAACTCTGATGCATCCTCAAGCTCAATCATTAATCTTTAAATCTTGAAAGGATGTTTTACCTCGGAGAGTTTGCAGAGTGGGTGGTAGTCTCCAATAAGTCCTATTGCTTGTGAGTTTCTTATTCCGTGAACAATCTCTATGCAAGGTCTTGAATCTTCAAGCCCAAAACCATTTCCGTCAAGTATTTTCTTATAACTGTCTGTGTGGAGTTCTGTAAACCCTTCAGAAAATTCTATTTCCGAACCCTCCATTTCAATTTTCCTATATGTTCTCTTGCCTGCTAAAACTGCTTCTTGGGGAAGTGTGTCTGGGTTAATGCTAAGGAAATATCTTACTCTTGCTCTTTTGAATCTTAAATATCCTCCAATTCTATCGTGCCCTGAAACATGAACTATGTTTTCTTCAACCTCTCCAAATATCCAAGATAACATATCGTAGAAGTGTATTCCAATATTTGTTGCAACACCACCTGATTTTTCCATAAAGCCTTTCCATGATGCATAGTACCAGGTTCCTCTTGAAGTAATATAAGTTAAATCAACATCATATATCTTGTCTTTTGGTCCTTCTTCTATTTGTTTTTTCCAATCTATAATGGCCTTATGAAGTCTTAGTTGTAGGATTGTATTAACCTTCTTCCCTGTTTCTTTTTCCATAACAGAAAGTGCATCAACATTCCAAGGGTTTAGAACAAGTGGTTTTTCACAAATCACATCTGCTCCTGCACGAAGTCCAAATCTTATATGACTATCGTGAAGGTAGTTTGGAGTACATACAGTTACATAATCCAATCTTCTTTCCGTATGTTTGATTTTCTCAACATATCTATCAAAACGTTCAAATTCTGTATAGAAAGAGCAGTCTGGGAAATAGCTATCCATTATCCCAACTGTGTCAGACTTGTCAAGGGCAACTATTAGGTCATTATTTGTGTCTTTAATGGCTCTTAGATGTCTTGGTGCAATATATCCTGCAACCCCAATTATACCAAAGTTTTTCATATTATTATTTTATTCTAGTAACTTTTTCGTTTTCTAATTTATACTGATGAGAAGACTCTGGACAAATGGCAATTCCATTTTCATTAAAATGAAGCCTATGACCAAACTCACTCATAAAGCCTATTTGTTTTGCAGGGTTTCCAACAACAAGGGCATAGTCTTTAATGGTTTTCGTTACAACCGATCCTGCACCAATAAAAGCAAACTTCCCGATATCGTGACCGCAAACAATTGTTGCATTTGCTCCAATTGATGCTCCATGTCCAACTCTTGTTTGAGCGTACTGATCTTTCCTAATTATAGCCGAGCGAGGGTTGGTAACATTAGTAAATACGCAAGAAGGGCCTAAAAAGACATCGTCCTCACAAATAACACCTGTATAAAGTGAAACATTATTCTGAACTTTAACATTATTACCAAGTACAACCTCAGGGGAAACCACAACATTTTGTCCAATATTGCATTTTTCTCCAATAATTGCACCAATCATAATATGAGAGAAGTGCCAGATTTTTGTTCCTAAGCCAATGCTGCAACCTTCATCTATTATTGCTGTTGGGTGTGCGAAATATTCCATATCATTTATGTATTATATGCTGAAAAAACTTATTTGCTTGACTGCAAAGATAAAAATAAATTCAAATAGTTTTTAACTCCTTTGAAATTATGCTTAACTTTGCAACTTAGATTTTGCAATAAAATGAGAAACTGGACTAAAAATATATTAAAACTAACACTATACACTTACTTTATATGCTGTTTACTTGTTATACCTAATAGCATGGAAGCTCAACCAAAGGCTTCAAGCAGCAAGCCAAACATCGTTTTTGAAACAACTTCACATGACTATGGCGTGATATTTGCAGGTGATAATGGTGAAGTTGTATTTAAATTCAAGAATGAAGGTAAGAGTCCATTGATAATTAATAATGTTGTTGCATCATGTGGATGTACAAACCCTAAATGGTCGAAGGATCCTGTTATGCCTCAGAAAAGTGGAGAGATTAAGATTACATATAACACAAATATAATATCAGATATTAAAAGAAGTATTACTGTATCGACCAACGATCCCCAAAAACCTAGAATCGTTCTTATACTTACAGGAAAAGTAATTAGAAGAGAAAATTAATAATTTAAAACAAAAAGTAATATGAGAAAATTAGTTTTATCATTACTCCTAGTTTTTGGAGTTACATTCGGAGCTTTCGCACAAAACAATAAAGCAGCTGCTCCAGCAAGCAAACCATCAGGAACCCAAGCAGAAATAACATTTGAAAAATTAGAGCATGACTATGGTGATGTTCAAAGAAATGGAAATGGAGAAACAACATTTACATATAAGAATACTGGAAAAACACCATTAATTCTTTCAAATGTTCGTTCATCATGTGGATGTACTGTTCCTTCATGGCCAAGAGAACCAATAATGCCAGGACAAAGTGCAGGCATTAGAGTAAAATACAATACTGCTAACCCAGGCCCAATCAACAAATCAGTAACTGTAGAATCAAACGCAAGTAATAATAGAGTAGTCCTTAGAATTAAAGGAAAGGTTCTAAATTCCCCTACAAATTAATTAAGACAAATAAATAATAACAAAAAGAAAATTTATTATGCCACAAATATCTAAAAAAGGTAAGTCTTTACCTGCTTCAGCTATTAGAAAGTTAGTACCTTATGCTGATGCAGCAAAAGAAAGAGGTATAAAGGTTCATCACTTGAATATTGGACAGCCAGACATCCTAACTCCAAAAGGAGCTATTGAAGCAATGAAAAATGCTGATATGTCAATTGTTGAGTACACTAACTCTGCAGGAAACCTTTCATATAGAAAGAAATTAGCAGGTTACTACCAAAAAAACCATATTGATATCACAGAACACGATATCATAGTTACTAATGGTGGCTCTGAGGCTCTACAATTTGCTTTTGCAGCTTGCTTAAACCCAGGGGAAGAAGTAATTATTCCAGAACCTTACTACACAAACTATAATTCATTTGCAATTCAGTCAGATGCTGTTATAAAAACAATACCATCTCATATCGAAGATGGATTTGCACTACCTCCTATTGAAGAATTTGAAAAAGCCATAACTCCTAAGACAAGAGCTATTATGGTTTGTAATCCAAATAACCCAACAGGCTACCTTTACTCACAAGAAGAACTTAATGTTTTAGGTCAATTAGCAAAGAAACATGATTTATATTTATTTGCAGATGAGGTTTACAGAGAGTTTTGCTACGATGGAGCTGAACACCATTCCGTAATGAACCTTAAAGGCTTAGAACAAAACGTGGTATTAGTTGACTCTGTTTCAAAACGCTATAGCGCATGTGGAGCAAGAGTTGGTTGCATAATCTCTAAGAACACAGAACTAATGGGTGCAGCAATGCGTATGGCTCAAGCAAGACTTTGTCCTCCATTCTTTGGACAAATATTCTCAGAAGCTGCAATTGATACTCCAGATTCTTATTTCACAGACGTACTTGCAGAATATGATAAACGCCGTCACGTGCTTGTGGAAGCAATTAATGCTATCCCAGGATGTTTCTGCCCAATGCCAAAAGGAGCTTTCTACACAATGATTGAAATGCCAATTGACGATAGTGATAAATTCTGCCAATGGTTATTAGAAGACTTTAACCTAAATGGTGAAACTGTTATGTTAGCACCTGCAACAGGATTCTATTCAGAGCCAGAAAAAGGAAGAAAACAAGCTCGTATAACTTATTGCTTAAAGATTGAAGATATTAAAGCAGCAGCTAAATGTCTTGAAGCAGCATTGAAAGTTTACCCAGGAAGAACAAAATAAGAGAAAGTAGATAAGAGATTATACTTTCTAATAAATAAAAAATGCCATTCATTAGTTTTGAATGGCATTTTTTTGTTTAAGCATTTCCTATGCTAAATAGAAGTTCTTTTTTAGAACAATCCTATAATATGTCCGTCATCATCTATATCAATACTCTCAGAAGAAGGAATTTCAGGAAGACCAGGCATCAACATCATACTACCTGATATTGGAATAATAAACCCTGCTCCTGATGAAAGCTCAACTTCTCTTACTTTAAAAGTAAAGTTCTCAGGTCTTCCTCTAAGTTTTGGATTATCAGAAATAGATTTTTGAGTCTTAGCTATACAAATAGGAAGGTTTGCAAGTCCAATATCTTCAATTTTTGCAATATCTGAAGATGCTCTTGTTGAAAACTCAACCTTCTTTGCACCATAAAGATTCATAGCAATTTTAGTAATCTTGTCTTCAATTGAATCCTCTTTATCGTACATAAACTTAATCTCTGTCTTTACTTGAATAAGTTTTTCAATTTCTTTTGCAAGTTCAATTGCACCATCACCTCCCTTTGCCCAAACCTCACAAGTAAAAGCTTTTGCTCCTAAGTCTGCACAGGCTTTCTTTAAAAAGTCAATTTCTTCTTGAGAGTCATCCACAAACTTATTGATAGCTATAACAGGAGTTATTCCAAACAACTTAACATTCTCAATATGTTTTTCTAAGTTCTCAAATCCCTTTCTAACAGCATCAAGATTAACTTTGCCTATATCCTTAACTCCAACCCCACCATGGTAGCGTAATGCCCTAATGGTTGCAACAATAACAATTGCATTAGGTCTTAGTCCAGACTCTCTACACTTAATATCAATAAACTTTTCAGCACCAAGATCTGCCGCAAAACCAGCCTCTGTAACAACAATATCCGAAAGACTCATACCCATCTTTGTACCAAGAATAGTATTTGTACCTTGAGCAATGTTTGCAAAAGGTCCACCATGAATAATAGCAGGAGTTCCCTCTGTTGTCTGAACAAGATTAGGCTTAATTGCATCTTTCAAAAGAGCAGCCATAGCACCATGAGCTTTTAAATCTCTTGCAAAAACAGGTTTCTTATCATAAGTATAACCAACAAGAATATTCCCTAATCTTTCTTTTAAGTCCTTAATGCTTGAGCTCATACAAAGAATAGCCATAACCTCAGAAGCAGCAGTAATCTTAAACCCACTCTCACGAGGGACACCATTAGCAGTACCGCCCAAACCAATAACCATATTCCTTAGCGACCTATCATTCATATCCATTACTCTTGGCCAAGTAATAGATCTTGTATCAAGTCCTAAACAGTTCTTTTTGTTTTGAATATTATTATCAATAATAGCAGCAAGAAGGTTATGAGCTTTTTCAATAGCCCCAAAGTCACCCGTAAAATGAAGATTAATATCCTCCATAGGAACAACCTGCGCATGTCCTCCCCCTGTTGCACCACCTTTCATTCCAAAGACAGGTCCCAAAGACGGTTCCCTAAGAACAACCATTGCCTTCATTCCTATCCTATTAAGAGCTTGCGAAAGGCCAATTGAAATAGTTGTCTTTCCTTCCCCTGCTGGTGTTGGTGTCATTGCAGTAACTAAAACTAATTTTGATTTATTTACCTTCTCTTGATCAATTAATTTAAGAGGGAGTTTAGCCTTGTATTTCCCATAATATTCAATATCATCCTTACAAATATCAAGCTTAGCTGCCATCTCTCTTATATGTAGCATCTTGTACTGGTGAGCAATTTCTAAATCTGTTTTCATATATATTATTTTTAATGATTATATTCTATACCATATTAACTATAAAATCTATCATATATTTTGTTGAGATGAAAACTTTTCTTTTTATCAAATACAATTGCAAGATATATTTTTACTTTATTCAATAAAACAATAACTATACTTTGTTTTTCAGGACAAATCAATTCACGAAATTAAAACAGCGTTTCATAAAGACCTACTCTTTACAAATTTATATCAAGTCTGTTTTAATTTATATCAAGTCTGTTTTCAATTTTTGTATCTAAGTTGGTTTTAAAACAAATCCCCAAATATTCTCCACAAACCAATACAACCATAACAACACCGTAGTATTAAGAACAATAAATATTAGTTTTGCTTCATCATTTAAGAGTCTTTCGTCGTGAAGGATTTCTTTGCAGGCATAGCTACAAGTTAATAAAAAAGCTCTATGATAAAAAAAGCTTAATATAATGCCAAACAGGGTAAAGGCAATTAGAAATGAATAAATATAGGATAAAATAACCATTAAGCCTAAACTTCAAAGACATATCACTAAGCTCCAATCTAAAATAACTTAGTAATAATCTCATATATCTTGACTTCAATCTTTTCTTTCAAAGATTCAATCTTCAATTCATGGCATGATTCTTTTCAATTCATGCCATGAATCAATCAGTATCATGCCATGATTCCACCCAATTCATGGCATGATTCTTTTCAATTCATGGCATGATATGAAGACTGAAACAAAGATGTAAAAGTTTAATATGGCGATTTGACCCGTCCTGAATAAGGTTGATAGATTTGTAATTAAGACTAAATGCAGTTTGCATTTTTTTCTATCGTCCTGATTTTAGTTTACAATTGATAAAAACAGGTTGATAATAATTTTAGAGTCTGATGTCCCTATTTTGGTACAAAGATATATTTATTTTCTATCTATACGTATTCATAACCTTCATTTTTTTAATTTTTAATTTCCTTATATCATTTATTTTGTCTTTCTTTGTAGTCGTGGAAATAATAAAGTTATAAACGAAAAACAAAACACTATGACAAAAAAACACTTTCTTTCAAAAGCATTAATGTTATTATTGCTTGCCGTTTTTTCATCCTCTCTTTATAGTTGTAAAGATAGCGATGAAGATATTATAACCTATTACGATACTTATATCGAAGGTTATATTAAAGACTTCCATACAGGAGAACCTGTTGAGGGAGTTGTTTTTGATGCAGATTATATATCTGGTTCAGGAGGTTTTTTTTCTAGCAGTCCTTATTCTGCTAAAAACATTGCTGTTTCTAATTCTGAGGGGTTTTATAAAATAAAAATACCTAAAACTAGAAATTCGGCAGACTTTACTGAAATACAAATTCATCCAAGAAAAATAGAAAACTATAACTTTGAAGTAGGAATTTATGATTATCAAGAATATAACTTCAGTGTAAAAAGTAAGACAATAGATATCTCACCTATTACTTATGGATATTTAAAGGTAATACTTCCGAAAACAAGTAGCGATAATTGTGGAATTAATGGTTACATGTATTCAACCTTCGAGGTACCATATTATCAGCATGAATTAATTAGTAGTGGTGAATATAGTGAGACGTTAAAGTATTTTTTCTTTAAAGTGTCTGCAAGCAAAGGTTGGGTTAGATGCGGAAACCATTCTGGAACACCAAGATTTTTTACAATAGATAATCCAAGGGATACAGTAATATTAAACGTTGAACAATAAATAATTCGTCGAGGTGAATTGCTAATGGACTTACAGCATACAAGGAAAGAAATTCCGTTTAACGATAAGAACAAATCCAGCACGACGAAGTTTATTGGATTACCTGCATTTTTTTCGGTTATAACCAAAATTCACAATATTTATGAAGAACAAGATTATTAAATTACAAATACTTATTCTACTTTTATGTGTTGCTTCTATTAATTCATATTCTCAAGTCAATATGGAGAGATTTATTGAGTTTAAATGTGATATAAATGCAAATCTTACTGTTGCCCTTGCTGCTGACTCTTCAAATACAAAGGCAATGATAAAGAATGGGTTGTTTGAAAAAACAGTAAATATTCAGATTGGATTATTTAGTTCCCCAGATTATAATTTAAATACCAAAGATACAATTATAAGAATATATGGTAATGTAACTAAGATTGACTTTAGATGTTCTGATGGTACTGGTTATATAAGAAGTTTTAATATAGATAGTAATTCTTATTTAACCCAAATATGGGCATATAACTTAGTATATAAAAATGTTTCTTTTAATACTCCTAATAATTTGCAAGCTCTATATATACAACACAGCAGTATAGAAAGTATTGATGTTCGCAATTTGGAAAACTTAATACTTTTTGGTGTTATAGGGAATAAAGAATTAACCAAACTTGATCTAAGAGAACTGACAAGATTAAAAATCTTAATGTTTCAAAATACTGGAGTATCAGATATTAATATTAATGGATTAAATGATTTAACAGACATAGATTGCTATAATACTAATCTATCAACTATGGGCTATGATTCTCTATTCTGTGCTTTGCCTGAGTGTTCGGACAGCCTTGCAGGAATGATTGTTGTAATACAAGATACAGTGTATTCAGATGTTTCTACCTATATGGCTTCAAACTCACAGAATTTAACATCTAAGAATTGGTTTGCTACGGATAGAAATTATGAATTAATGCCTCCAACTTACGGAACATTTGATTGTAGCTCAATTGGGATAGATGATATTGAAGTAGATATTGTTGAAGCAAAGGTATATCCTAATCCTGCAAATAATAATTTAACTGTGGAGACGACTAAAGAAAACATTAAAACGCTTGAAGTTTATGATGCTTTAGGTAGAAGGGTTATTTCTAAAACTCCAAAACAAAAGAGTATAAATGTTGATGTTTCTAATCTTGAAAGAGGAATGTATATTCTTAAAATCCAAACTGAAAAAGGTATTGGAACTTATAAAGTGATAAAAAATTAATTATTTCATATTGTATATATTCCCAAGAACCTTTAAGGCATCGGATACGGATTTGATTGGGGATATTCTTAGGGAGAGTTTTTCGCCTACTTCTTTTAGTTGGGTGTTTGTTGGGTAGGATTGAACGTAGGTTAGAACATTGCCAAAGATTTCTGAATTGTAAAACTCTGAATCTTTTTCAACTCCAAAGGTTGCAATCATCCTATTGCTTTTTAAGATAAGCTTTTCAAAGCCAATCTTTCTTGCAAGTTGTCTTAGTTTGATTGTGTCTATTAGCTCTAAGGTTTGTTTTGGTATTTTGCCGAAGCGGTCTTTTAGTTGGGTTCTATATTCTTCTAATTCCTTATCTGTTTCTAAGCTATCAAGTTCTTTGTATAGGTTAAGCCTTTCTGCAATATTGGTGATATATTGGTCGGGGATTAGGATTTCGAGGTCGGTTTCTATATTGCATTCTTTGGTATAATATCCGCCCTCAAGCAATCTCTTTTCTTCCTCTTGTTCTTGGTAAAGTTCTTTAAAATCGGTTTGTTTCAATTCTTCAATTGCTTCATTTAATATCTTATGATACATATCGAAACCTATCTCTGAAATAAAGCCAGACTGCTCTCCACCAAGTATATTCCCTGCTCCTCTAATATCTAAGTCTCTCATTGCAATGGAAAATCCAGATCCTATATTGGAAAAGTCTTCAATTGCTTGTAGTCTTTTGCGTGCTTCTTCTGTCAGGATGTTTAGTGACGGAGTTAAAAGGTAACAATAGGCTTTCTTATTGCTTCTTCCCACTCTTCCTCTTAGTTGGTGCAGGTCGGAAAGTCCATAGTTTTGTGCATCATTAATTAATATTGTGTTGGCATTTGGTATATCTAATCCATTTTCTACAATTGTGGTTGAAACAAGTACATCAAAATCTCCTTCAATAAAGCTATACATTACTTCTTCAAGCTTTTCGCCCTTCATTTGTCCATGTCCAATAATTACCTTAGCATCTGGAACAAGCCTTTTTATCATTCCTGCCATCTCTTCTATGTTCTGCACCCTATTATGAACAAAATAAACCTGTCCACCTCTTGAAACTTCAAATAGAATTGCATCTCTAATTGTCTCTTCTTCAAAATTACAGACCTTAGTTTGTACTGGCTGACGATTGGGTGGGGGAGTATTAATAATAGAAAGGTCTCTTGCTCCCATTAGTGAGAATTGTAGGGTACGAGGTATGGGAGTTGCTGTTAGGGTTAGGGAGTCTATATTTATTTTTAGGTTCTTTAGCTTTTCTTTCATTGCAACCCCAAACTTATGTTCCTCATCAATAATAAATAGTCCTAAGTCTTTAAATTCTATTTCTTTGCTTAGGAGTTTATGGGTCCCAATTAATATATCTATTTTCCCTGTTCTAAGGTCTGCAATTATTTGATTCTTTTCCTTGGTTGTGCGGAAGCGATTGATATAATCGACCCTGCATGGCATATTCTCTAATCTTTCGGAGAATGTTTTGAAATGTTGGTAGGCTAAAATGGTTGTTGGAACTAAGACTGCAACTTGTTTACTATCGGCAACTGCTTTAAAGGCTGCCCTAATTGCAATCTCTGTTTTGCCAAATCCAACATCGCCACAGACTAGTCTATCCATTGGAATCCTACTTTCCATATCACGCTTAATATCTTTTGTGGTCTTGTCTTGGTCGGGTGTGTCTTCGTAGATAAAAGAGGCCTCAAGCTCATCTTGTAAGAAAGAATCGCCAGAATAAGCAAAGCCAAGAGATGCTTTTCTCTTAGCATAGAGAGCAATTAGGTCTTTGGCAATATCCTTAACTCTTTGTTTGGTTTTGTTTTTTAGGTTGTTCCAAGTGTTTGAACCAAGTCTATGAAGGGTTGGAACTGAGCCATCCTTTCCTGAATACCTTGATATCTTATGAAGGGCGTGAATACTTACATATAGGATATCGTTATCCTTATAAACCAAACGTATTGTCTCTTGCTGCTTACCGTTATTTTCCAATTTCTCTAAGCCAGCAAATTTACCAACTCCATAATCAATATGAGTTATATAGTCGCCTGGCTTTAGTTGTAGCAGGTCTTTTAGGGTTAAGGCTTCTTTATTTTGTTTCTGATCCCTAACCTTATATTTATGATACCTCTCAAAGAGTTCATGGTCGGTGAAAACAGCAATCTTTAGCTCATTATCCACAAAGCCAGAGGTGATTGAGTTTAGCTTATAGTTAATATTAAAATATGGAAAGCCAGAACCGAATTCCTTAATTATCTTTTCTATCCTCTCCTTCTGCTTAGGATTTTCAACGCAGAAGAAATTGGTGAAAGAGTTCTCGGCTTGTGTCTTTAGGCTATCAACAAATAAGTTGAAGTTCTTATTGAAAGGAGGTTGAGGTGTAGTATTGAAAACAATTGAATTATCTTTCGAAAGCATAGGGTTTGAACCCATCTCAACAATACTATGCTCTAATATACTTCTTCTAAACTCTGAAGAGGAATTATATAGTTCGTGAGGCTCAAGATGTAAGTTTTTGTTTTCAAGTTCAAGGTAAGTCCTTTCTGCAAACTCATATTCCTTATCTAATTTCTCCAAACAAAGCGAAAGATTCTCAACCCAAACAACAGTATTATCAGAAAAATAATCCACAAGTGAGACTCTTTTCTCCTGACTTATTGTTGAGTTTTGAATATTTGGCACAATAACCAAGCTATCCTTTTCTTCAATTGTCAGCTGCGAAACAACATCAAATGTTCTTAAGCTTTCCACATCATCACCAAAGAATTCAATCCTATAAGGATACTCATCAGCAAAAGAAAATACATCAATAATTCCTCCACGCACAGCATAATCACCAGGCTCCACCACAAAGTCAACCCTCTCAAAAGCATATTCATCAAGAATGTCAATAATAAAATCAACCGAAAGGGAATCCTTTGTTGATATCTTTAAAGTGTTTTTCCTAAGTATTTGTTTTGAGATAACCTTCTCAAGAAGCGCCTCAGGGTAAGTAATAATAACGGTTTGGCTATTATTATTTAATCTATTTAATGCCTCTGCCCTAAGAAGGATATTAGCATTATCTGTCTCCTCTATTTGATATGGAAGTTTATATGATGAGGGATAAAATAGCACATTTTTCTTTGAGTAATCAAGCTCTTGCTCTCCAAATATCTGTTCAATATCATTGGAGAAATAAGCAGCCTCTTCCTTGTCGGCAACTATGATGAGGTGAGAAAATTCCTTAGACTGATTTATAGCATTAGCTACAGAAAAGCTCATACTACTCCCTGCCAAAGACTGAATGTTTAGCACGGAATGGGGTTTAGTTATTTGACGAAGAATCTCTTTATGTTTAGGACTCTCAGAATAGACTTTAAGTAGTTCTTTCACCCTGCAAAGTTACAAAAGAAGACAATCCTATCAAACAATTAGGGTTATAATTCTTCATAATGCATTAATAGAATATTATAATCAAGAGAGAAACAAATGAAACGCAGACTTAAACTGGTGAAACAAAGATTTAAACTCACGAAATGCTCATATCACGAGTTTGAAACAAAGAAAGAAAAGTTTGAAGCTATAAGTCAGGAGTTTAGACTAGTGAAAAGAGAGAGTAAATCTTAGGAAAAATGGGGGTTAAAACAGGTCTTTTTCAACCTAAAATAAGCCCTACGGAAATAAGATAAAGGTTAAATTAAAACCTCTATCAATTAAAGTATATATTTTTAGAGAGAAAATTTGTAAATTTGCAGATTAATAGATTTATAATACTATACTTAATTGGTATAATTGAATATTAACTAAATATATATATGCTATGTTTAAAAAATCACTAATTCTAATTATTGCATTCTCAATACTCTCTCCATTGGTTTCAAGGGCAGATGAAGGAATGTGGTTACCTCTTTTACTGCAAAAAAGAGAAGCTGATATGCAAAAGAAAGGAATGAAAATTTCTGCAAAAGATATTTATGATGTAAACAACTCTTCGCTAAAGGATGCTGTTATGCTATTTGGTGGAGGCTGTACTGGAGAATTTGTTTCTAATGAAGGACTTCTCCTAACCAATCATCACTGTGGTTATGGGCATATTGTGGCTCAAAGTACGGTTGAAAGAGATTATTTGACTAATGGTTTCTGGGCTTTTAGTAAACAAGAAGAACTGCCATGTAAAGGATTATCGATAACGCTTTTGGCTTATATGGAAGATGTTACCGAAAAGGTTTTGGAAGGAGTTACAGATAAACTAAGCGAAAGGGAAAGAAAAGCTCTAATAAATGCAAATATTAAATTAATTATTGCAGATGTAACGAAAGATAGTCATTATAAGGCAGAAATTAAACCTTTCTACTATGGCAATCAATACTTCCTTTATGTTAATGAAGTATTTACAGATGTTAGACTTGTAGGGGCACCACCTTCAAACATAGGCAAGTTTGGCGGAGATACTGACAATTGGATGTGGCCTCGTCATACTGGAGACTTTTCTATGTTTAGAGTTTATGCAAGCAAGGATAATAAGCCAGCTGACTACTCTAAAGATAATATTCCTTTTACTCCTAAGAAGTTTATGAAGATTAACCTTAAAGGATTAAATGAAGGAGACTTTACTTTTGTTTTTGGATATCCAGGAACAACCCAGCAGTTCCTAACCTCTCACGCTGTTGATAGGATTGCTAACTATGAAGACCCTGCAAGAATAAAACTACGTAGAGAAAGACTTGATGTTTATAACCATGCAATGAATCAAAGCCCAGATCAAAGACTTCGCTATGCAGCAAGTGTTGCAGGCATTGCTAATGGATGGAAGAAATGGATGGGAGAAGTAAAGGGATTAAAGA
The DNA here is from genome assembly GCA_012837565.1 of Bacteroidales bacterium. Lineage (GTDB taxonomy): Bacteria > Bacteroidota > Bacteroidia > Bacteroidales > P3 > UBA10566. Next base: position 19,226 of record DUQY01000111.1, read on the forward strand.
GAATGAACTCTGTTGAAAGGAAGATAGACTTTGAGAACCATTTTAACGTATGGGCAAACACTACTCAGCAGAGGAAAGAAACCTATGGAGGCTTAATAGAAAACTTTGAAAAGCTTTATGCTGAAAAATCTACCATTGAGATGTCGTATCTTTATTTAGTGGAAGCTGTTTTGGCGTCAGACCTAATGAAAAATGGTCGTAGCATTCTTGCAATTATTGATAAAACCGAAAGAAACAATCTAAGTAAGGATGCAATTCAGGTGGAAGCGGATAAGGTTCTTGAAAGAATGAATTCATATTTTGCTAATGATTATGTAAATCATAAGATGGTTGATAAGGAAATCTTTGTTGATGTTATGAGTACTTACTATGAAGACTTTGCTAAAACAAATTCTTTATTGATAAAAGAAAAGGTTGATAATAGTTTTAGTGGTAATGCAAGGAATTACTTCAACTATGTTTATGATAATTCATTCTTATCATGCCAAAAGGCAACAAAGAAGACATTGAAGAAGTTTAGAATTAAGGATGCTTTATCAGATCCAGCCATTGAATTACTTTCAGCTGTATGGGGTGATGTTATTGGAAAAGATATGCCTATCTTAAATGAAATAGATTTACAGATAGATAGCCTATATAGGCATTATGTTGTAGGTATAATGGATATGAATTCTGGGAAAGACTTTTATCCTGATGCTAACCTAAGCCTAAGAGTTGCTTATGGAAACATTAAGCCATACAAACCAAGAGATGGGGTTAATTATTTCACTCATACAACCATAAAAGGAATTATGGAAAAAGAGAATCCAGATATCTACGATTATGTTGTTGAAAAGAAACTTAAAGAACTATATAAAACCAAAGATTATGGACGTTATGCAAATGCAGACGGTGAGGTTTCTGTTTGCTTTATAGCATCAAACCACACAACAGGAGGCAATTCAGGCTCTCCAGTCTTGGATGCTAATGGTCATTTGGTGGGAATAAACTTCGATAGGAACTGGGAAGGAACCATGAGTGATATTATGTATGACCCAGACCAGTGTAGGAATATCTCAATTGATATTCGTTACTGCCTATTTATTATTGATAAATTTGCAGGGGCTAAAAACCTAATACAAGAGATGACTATCGTTGAATAGTTACTGTAAAAAGATTAAAACATATATAAAAGAAGATGAAAATATCTTATAATTGGCTTAAAGACTACGTGCCAACAAATCTTAGTGTTGAAAAAGTATCGGATTTACTAACCTTTTGTGGACTTGAGGTTGACTCTGTTGAACTTGTTGAAACAATAAAAGGAGGCTTAAATAACTTTCTTGTTGGTGAAGTTCTTACATGCGAAAACCATCCTGACTCCGACCATCTTCATATAACAACTGTTGATGTAGGAACAGGAACTCCATTAAATATTGTTTGTGGAGCTCATAATGTTGCAAAGGGACAAAAAGTTATTGTTGCAACAATAGGAGCTAAGATTTATAGTTCAGAAGATGAATACTTCTCAATAAAGAAATCTAAGCTTAGAGGTTATGTTAGTGAGGGTATGATTTGTTCTGAGAAAGAGCTTCAAATAAATGATAATCATGATGGAATTATGGTTATTGAAGAAGAAGTTAAGTTAGGAACGCCTGCAAAGGAATATTTAAAGATACCAGAGGATTATGTTTTTGAAATAAGTCTTACTCCTAACCGCTCCGATGCAACATCGCATATTGGAGTTGCAAGAGATTTGGTTGCACTTATAAAAACCCAATTAAAAGAAGATATATCTCTTAACTTGCCATCAGTTGATGCATTTAAGGTTGATAGCGAAAAGAATAAGATTGAGATAGTTACTGATTCAACAATTTGCCCACGCTACTCTGGAATAACAATTTCAAATATTGAAGTAAAGGATTCGCCTGAGTGGTTAGCAAATCGTTTAAAACTAATAGGACTAAGACCAATCAATAATATTGTTGATATAACTAATTATGTATTATTTGAAATGGGTCAGCCTCTTCACGCTTTTGATTTAGATAAGATAAAGGACGGTAAGATTGAAGTAAAGACTCTTAGTAAGGGAACGAAATTCACCACTCTTGACGGCCTTGAAAGGGAACTAAGTGGCAAGGAAATAATGATTTGTAATGAAGACAAGCCAATGTGCATGGGCGGAATCTATGGAGGAATGGACTTTGGCGTTACAAAAGAAACAAAGAGTATATTCCTTGAAAGTGCATACTTTAACCCTGTTACTATTCGCAAGGCTTCAAAGCACCATGGCTTAAAGACTGATTCTTCATTTCGCTACGAAAGAGGAACAGACCCAAATATTACAATTTATGCTTTAAAGCGTGCAGCTCTTCTAATAAAAGAATTAGCTTCGGGCGATGTTTCTTCAAACATTATTGATATTTATCCGAGCGTTATAAAGCAAGCAGAGATAGATGTTAACTATGAAAGGATTTACTCTCTTATTGGAAAAATCATAGAGCCTCAAATAATTAAATCAATACTTGTAGCCTTAAACATTTCAATAATTAATGAAAATGAAGAAGGAATAAGAGTAAGCGTTCCGACTAATAAGGTTGATGTTTTAAGAGAATGTGATATTGTTGAAGAGATATTAAGGATTTACGGATACGATAATATTGAAGTCTCATCAGATGTAAGGAGTTGTCTTACTTACCAAAAGAAACCTAATTCGGAAAAGGTGCAAAACCTTATTTCTGATTATCTTGCTTCAAGTGGATTTAACGAAATAATGAATAATTCTCTAACTAAGACTTCTTATTATGAAAACAACCAAGACTTCCCAATAGGGAAATCAGTTAATATTTTAAATGCTCTTAGTAAGGACTTAGGTCTTATGAGGCAGACTCTTCTCTTTGGAGGTTTAGAAACCCTATCATATAATATTAATCGTAAGACAAGCAATATTAAGGCTTTTGAGTTTGGTAATTGCTATAGTAAAAATATTGAAGGGTTTGAAAACGACAATATAATTAAACGTTATAATGAAGAAAAGCATCTTCTAATCCTAACAACTGGTGAAACATCTCAAGAAAGCTGGCAAAAAAGAGAGAGAGAAACAGACTTCTATTATCTAAAGAATATTGCAATGAATATCTTTCAACGACTAAGGATAGATGTTTCAAGATTTGTTTTAGTTGAATCTTCTCTCTCCTGCATTGAAGGGTTGGAATATGTTAATAGAGATAGCAAGAAAACTATTCTAACATTTGGCAAGCTAAGTAAGAAAGTAGGAAAGGACTTTGATATAAAACAAGATATCTTTGTTGCTGACTTCAACTGGGATTTAGTAGTTAAGGCTCTCAATACAAAAGATATTAAATATGAAGAGGTGTCTAAGTTCCCTGAGGTTAAGAGAGATTTAGCTTTGGTATTAGATAAAAACATTAGCTTCTTTGATATTGAAACTCTTGCTTATCAGTTAGAAAGAAAGAATCTTCAAAGGAATATTTCATTATTTGATGTTTACCAAGGGGATAAACTACCAGAAGGGAAGAAGCAATATGCCCTAAGTTTCACCCTTGAGGACAAAGAAAAAACCCTAACAGATAAACAAATTGATTCAATAATGCAAAAGCTTTTAAGAGGATTTGAAGATAAGTTAGGAGCAAAGTTAAGAGGGTAATCCTAAGATAATAATACTGTTATAATTAAATGAGAAAAGAACAACCCCTAATCCAATATGATATTAAGGTGCTACTTGCTCTTGTGAAATCATTGCAAGGGGATAAGGTTTTCTTTAAGTTTTTGGCAGAGAATGGATATCTTGAACTTGCAGCTTGGTCAAACTGTGTTAGGGGAGATATTGAGGCATTAAAATGGTTATTCAACAATGAATACCCCACTCTTGCCGTTCTTAGTAATGCAATTGACGGAGAAAAGCATGCAGTTAGGTGGATTGAACATACAAAAGATGAGTTTCTAATTCATTTTGCAGCAGCTTGCAGGGGAGATCAGAAGAGTTTTATGTGGTTTAAAGCCAAGGAACTTCAAGTCTTTATCTATATGATAACTGAAATTAGAGAAGTATTAAAGGTTCAGGTAAAGGATAGTATTTTTTGGTATAGATGGAAATGGTAAATTATGATTAAAGAAAAGTTCTATAGATCAGGATACTTTAACGACACAATAAGCAGTACTATATTATTTATTGTAGCTTATTTATTTGTCCTATATGTTTCTTTGTTCTCTACTGCCTTTATCTCTTTCACCAACCAAATAACAATCCCAATGGGTATTGATAAGATTGATTTTGATAGAGCTACCTCTTCCAGCGACTTTGCTTGGGAATCTGCAGAAAACGTTTTTACAATCTTTTCCTTCTCTCCCTTAGTAGTTTTCATCATAGCACTTTTAGCAGTGATAGCAACTAAGAAAACTCAAAACAAAACCCTTGGAGCCTTATTCTTTTGGATTATATTTCACAGCATTATTAGATTGTTTGGCGACTTCTTATTTGGTCATGTATTTAATCTCTGGGGTCCTAACCTTGTTTCAGACTTTATGGGGATAACATATCCAAACTTCTATCCAAAACTAATATTAGTAGTATTATCTTTTATTGGAATTTTAAGTATTCCTCTTTTACTCGTGCCTCTAATTACACCTTTCTTCAACCCAATAGGTAATAAGGCATATGAAGGAGTTAAAATTAACTTTATCTATCCATCAATAATTGGAGTCTCTTTCCTCCTAATATGGATATGCCCTTCTTTTTATATTAATGAAGTTGCTATATTAATTATATCAATCATAAGCTTGCTAATTTTCTCAAACTATATTGTAAAGAAATATAAATTTGTTTCTCTTTCAGCAGAATATCTGCATAACGATAGGTTTAATGTTAAGTTTGGATTTATTCCATTAATAATAACAAGCGTAATCCTAATTGCAATTAAAATAATACTTTCTAATGGGATTGTATTAAGAAGTTCTGGTTATAGGAGAGATCAACTTGATGGCATATTCTATACATCGCTTATAGGTGTTTTATTTCTTGTGTTTATATCTTTTATTTTCTATTTGTTTTACTCAAAGAAGAAGGAAAAAGAAAGACATATTAGAGAAGTCACTGATACACTTGAAAGCATTGAACAAGAGAAAATGGATATTAGTATGCTTGAAGGAACTAAGTGGAGTGGTGTTGAGGAAAATGTAAGAAAAGCAGAAAGTCTTAATAGCCTTAATAGCGAAGAATAATACCTTGAAACTTCTCTCTATTTTTTTTGCTTAAAGAAAAGGAAATCAAAAAGCAAGATAACGAGAATTGTAGATATAGAACTAAGAACAATTCTGAATAGAGTTTTGAATATCTCTGCAAAACTAAATATTTCAAAAGTAAAATATAAGAAATGGTGTATGAAAACTAATATTGCTAAATAAGGCAAGAAATTAGATAAGCCCATCTCTGCAATTGAAGGACGAAGATTCGATTCAATTTCTTTACCAGAGAAGAAAACACTAATAAATAATGGTCTTATAAATCCAATGAAGGTTAGAACAGCACAATGAAGCCCTATATAACCTGAAAACATATCCACAACAAAGCCCATTGAGAAAGAAAGAAGCAAAACAGCCCATTTAGGTGTGTTTGTTGGCAACATTAGAATAAACCATACATAAATTAGTGGATTGATATAACCAACGAAGTGCATGCCATTAAGAATGAAAACCTGAAAGGCAGCAATTAAGATAAAATGTAAAAACCCAAGTAATATATCCTTATTCATTCTTAATATCTTTAGTTAGTTTCTCATGCTCCTGCTTAAAGAAGTTCTTTACAATATATACATACTCCAACTTATTATAGTCAACCGAGAACTTAATATCTACAATATAGAAACCAGTACCCTTATCTTTGTCGAAACTAGTAATCTTTCCAACGCTTATACCCTCTGGAAAGTCTTGAGAAAAACCACTAGTAATAATAGTATCACCAATCTTTAAAGGAATTGACGATGGAATATCAACAAGCTTACCTGCTGAATAATTACCACCCTCCCAAACCAAGGTACCTGATATCTTTGTTCTTGAATTTTTTATATTTGGGCGAGAATCTTGATGCAGCACACTCATAACCAATGAAAAGTTCTGAGAAACATTAATAATTACCCCAACAATACCATCAGGACTAATCACTCCCATATTTGCTCTAGCACCATGCAAAAGTCCCTTATTCAAAATAAAATAATTATTCCTCTTATTAATTGTCTTTTGAATAACCTTAGCATCAATATATTCGAACTGTTGTTTATAAATTGTGTCATTATGTTGGAAAGCCTTATGCTGATACTTAACGTAAGAGCTTTCAATCATACCCCTTAGCATAGCATTCTCCTTAACAAGAGCCTCATTTGAAGAGCCTAAGGTAAAATAATGAGAAATATTCTGTGTCCTATTACTAATACTCCCAGCAGTTTCATTAGCAATAGAAGTAATAGCAGAACCTTGGTAATAAGAGTTCTGACTAATAATATAAATAGCAAAGCCCTCCAGTAAGATGAACAGGAAAATATAATAATATCTTTTTAAAAACCTAATAAGATTGCGCATGGAGACCTTGTTTAATCTGCAAAAATAAGAAGAAATTTTGTCATAAATAAAAAAAGTATTAGTTTTGCCTCAAATAAATCTTAAAACCAAGAAACCATGAAGAAAATCATTTTATCTTTAATGCTATTAGCTCCGTTCTTTTTCTCTAGTTGTGAAGAAGCTAAAGAGCTAACAGGAGCAATGGAATTCACAATAGGAGACGAATCTTATGAATTTCCAGTAGCAACATTTGTAAAAAAAGATGGCAGAACAACCATAACAACAACTAATGTAGAGAATACTGCAACAATTAGTTTTAAAGGAATAACAACTACAAAGTACGCACTTGGAGTTGGATCAAATTTAGAGGAAGTAATATTAAATATTGGCAATCTTGATAAAGCAGAAAACGTTTTCATTTTCTTCCCAACAGGAGGAATTAACGATTCTTATATATCCCTATATGGTTCTTTAATAATTACAGAATATACAGACAAAAAAATTGTTGGAACATTCGCAGGAGTTGGGATAACAAAAGAAGATGCAGCACAAGTAGAAGGATTTGAAGATATTATCAAAGCTAAAAAGAAAGATTTTAGCGGAACATTTACCGCAAAAGCAGTAAACTAAACTTCCAAACAATACTTAAGCATATCAAAAGAGCTAAACAAATTAATTGTTTAGCTCTTTTTCTTTACTAAAGCCTATTATCAAAGAGAGCATAACCTATTGTTTAAAATCATAATTTATTCTCAAAAAACTCTAAACCAAAGTCAGGAAAGAACAAAACGCCATAATAATTTACTGAAACGCTGTTTTAAAAAAATGAAACGGCGTTTCAGGAAATTAAAACAGCGTTTCATAAAGAGCTAATCTTGTGCAATTTATATCAGCTCTTTTTTGGTCTATTTCAAGCCTATTTTCACAATAAACAAGTCTGTAAATTATTATATTATCCTAATAGTTCTTTGGTTATTTGGGATACTATTTTGTTATCAGCCTTACCTGCGAATTGTTTTTGTGCTGCTCCCATAACTCTACCCATATCTTTTGGGGATGTAATGCCAAGGTCGTTGATAATGGTTTGTAGAGCTTGGCGTATTTCTTCTTCACTTAGTTGTTGAGGTAGGTAGTGTTCTATTATTGCAGCTTGAGATATCTCTACATCGTAAAGGTCTTGACGATCTTGTTCTTTATAAGTTAAGGCCGCTTCTTTTCTTTGCTTAACAAGGCGTTGAAGGGTTTGAATCTCTTCTTGCTCTGATACTTCACTCCCGCTCTTACTTGTTTTGATTAGTAAAATAGCTGCTTTAACTGCTCTTAGTGAATCTAATTTTTCTCTGTCTTTTGCTAACATTGCTTTCTTTATGTCAGCATTTATTCTTTCTTCTAAACTCATATTATTCATTTCCTCCTATTTCTTTTAAATTTTCTTCTATCATTTCTCTTAGTAACTTAATTATATCATTATTATTAAATGGTATCCCATCTAATGCTTCTTTTATTTCTTCGGTATCAAAAACGTAAACGTCTTTATCTGTTTTGTAAGACATTATAAACCTTATCTCTTCACTTTGTGCAATAGTCAAAACAAAAACTCCTGCAAGGTCTCCAAGGGGCGGTCTATCTATATTATTATGTTCAAACCAAAATCTTAGCTTTGTTCCTACGCCAACTTCACTCTCAATTTCAAATCCTCCGTTGCAGTTCTCGGCGTTCATCTTAATAAGAGGCAAGCCTAAACCTACCTTCCTAGTTGTCCTTGTTGTGCTATATGGGTCTGTAACTTTTGCTAAGAATTCCTTAGTCATTCCCTTGCCATTGTCTAATATGGTAAAACTAAATATGTTTTTCTTTATGCTATCTTCAATATCTAGGTTTATAAGGGTGGAATTAACTGCGGTTGAGTTTTGGAGTAAGTCTAAGATATGTAGTGATAGGTCTTTCATTGTTTATTCTATTATTGTTTCTATATAACGTCCTTCTTGTCCTCGTATTGCTAAACGGAATTCATCAAAACTTAGCTCTTTCATAATCAAATTGCAATAAACCTCTCCTACGCTATCAATATAATGTGAGTCTGAGCTTTGTATAAATTGATACTTCTTTAGGTAGGCATTCTTTTTGATGAAATTAGTTTTTGATACGTGGCGTGAGATTTCAAAGGCATCGGCTTTTATGTCTGGGGGAACAAATCCTAGTTGAGAGGTAAGGCTATTGGCTGCTTTATTTATATGTGCAGGAACAAATAATCCATTTAGGGAATGAACCTTATCGTAAATCTCGTCAATGTCTGCATCTATTGCATTAATTAATAGGAATTCCTTTTGGTCAATTATCTCTTCCTCACGGTTAACTACAAGCTGGTAACCAAATTTATCTTCATCCAGGGGTATTTTCATAAGCTTATCGTCAAGCCATATTTGAAAAGCGTCTAAGCTCTCATCATCTGGCAAAAAGCATAAGCAATGTGCCTCTTCCTTTGAGGTAATTTCTGCTCCCATAATCACGAAGATACCATTTTCTTTACCAATTTCTTTTGCTAATTTTGCATGAAGGGTGCAGTTATGGTCGGTTATTGCAATACAATCCAATCCCTTTTCCTTAGCCTTTGCAATGATATTTGTGGGACTCATCTCCAAATCACCACAAGGCGAAAGAACGGTATGTAGATGCAAATCGGCCTTAAAGGGTTGCATTAGTTTTATTTAAGCAATGCAAATATCTCTCCAGTTATCTCAAAAGCTTCTTTGCTTGTTGTAAGAATTGGGATTCCCTCCTGGTTGCTTTGTTCTATGGTGTCGGAATTAGGTTCAAGGTCTTTCACCAAAACAATGCAAGCAAGGTCTTTTAGGGATGCAATAGCCATAATGTTTTTATGAGTTTGTAGGGTTATCCAGCATTGTCCCATTTCTGCATTTCCCATAACATCACTCAAAAGGTCAGAGGTATAACCACCATCTATAACATTATCTAATCCCTCTTCCCCAGATACAAGTCTAAGGTTTAGTTTCTCTTTTAATTCTCTTACTGTCATAATTAATAGGTTTTATTCTAATTAAATCTCTTACTTATTTCTTCTTTTAAGAATTCTGATGCTCTTTCTGTTATGTCTTTCTTGCCTGCAAGGCTTTCTAAAAGCTTTCCTGCAAATGCAGTAGGGTTAGTTTCTGCTACGTTGCTTGAATATAGATTATTTATTAGACTTATTGTTTCATCTTTTGCATTCTTAACATGAACCCAAGCCTCGTTTGAGATATATAATTGCTGTGATTGGTTATACTCGTATTCGTTCTTAATGGTTTGAATCATTACATCCTTAAATAATTGTGTTTCCATACCAGCTTGATAGCAACGAACAACCAAAGCACTTAGGTTTATCCTTTCCAAAAGCATTATAAGTCTTTCATAAGCTTGAAGTTGGATTGGAGTAACGATAGAGCTTACTTCCTTAGATTGTATTTTATGAAGCTCAAGAAGTTTCATCTTCTCTTCATTTTGAATAAAACCTTTAAGGGATTTAATATTATAGTAGCTAGTTATAAACATAGCCACAATAAATGTTACGCATAGGATTATAGAAACTGTAATTGACATAATGAACTATCTTTATTTATTAATCTAATTTCAATACTGCAAGGAAAGCCGATTGAGGAACGTCCACATTACCTACTTGACGCATTCTTTTCTTTCCCTCCTTTTGTTTATCCAAGAGTTTTCTCTTACGTGATATATCTCCTCCATAACATTTTGCAGTAACGTCTTTTCTAACTGCCTTAACAGTTTCACGAGCAATAATCTTAGATCCTATTGCTGCTTGAATAGCTATATCGAATTGTTGTCTTGGGATTAATTCTTTTAGTTTTTCACACATCCTTCTTCCAAGAGTATAAGCATTATCAACGTGTGTTAGGGTGGAAAGTGCATCAACAGGGTCTCCGTTTAAAAGGATTTCTAGTCTTGCAAGTTTAGAGGGTTTAAATTCAGAAGGGTGGTAGTCAAATGAAGCATACCCTTTTGAAATTGATTTAAGTTTATCGTAGAAATCAAAAACAACTTCTCCAAGAGGTAGTTCGAATATGATTTCTGCTCTATCGCAAGTTAAATATGTTTGATTTTTAAGAATACCTCGCTTTTCTATGCAAAGGGTTAGTATAGGTCCAATATATTCTGCCTTAGTAATGATGGATGCAATAATAAAAGGCTCTTCAATATAGTCTATATAGTTAGGTTCTGGTAGTCCTGAAGGGTTATAAACATCAATACACTCTTTCTTATTGGTATAAACCTTGTAGTTTACGTTAGGAACGGTAGTAATAACATCAATATTAAACTCTCTTGTCAAACGTTCTTGAACAATTTCCATATGAAGTAAGCCTAAGAATCCACAACGGAAACCAAATCCTAAGGCTAGTGAACTTTCTGGTTCAAAGGTAAGACTTGCATCATTTAGTTGTAGTTTTTCAATAGAGTATCTTAATTCCTCATAGTCATCTGCATCAATAGGATAAATACCGGCAAAGACCATAG